>URPI01000067.1 GCA_900549705.1 uncultured Eubacteriales bacterium | reverse complement strand
ATCAGTCACGACAAAATATCGGTTCCGAAATGCCGATATTTCATCGTGACAGCTTTTTAATTTTGGAATGATTGCCACTGGCAATCATAATTTTGAAAGATCCGCTGCGCTCTGCAACACCCCCGGGGGAAGCCAAGCGGAGGTTGCGGGAGCTGGCACCATTCATTGTACCCATCTGTTCCAGGAACGGCAGGGAGCTAAGAGTCCTTATCATTTACAAATTGTTTGCTCGTGCAATCGTCGTGGTAAACAATTATTTCCACGCAAAAGCGCTGCCCAGTGTTCGGCTGAGCAGCGCTTTTTCATATTATCCGATGGCGGCTTCCCCGGCGATTAGTACTGGGTGGGCTTGACGTGCCAGATTTCCGCGGCGTACTGTGCGATGGTACGGTCGGAGGAGAACTTGGCACCGCTGGCAATGTTCAGCAGGCACTTGCGGCCAAAGTTCAGCCGGTCTGCATAATCGGCATTGGCTTTCAGCTTGGTGTCGATATAGGATGCGTAGTCCAGCAGGACGAAGTAGTGGTCAGCCTTGTGCCAGGCAGCGCCGTCCAGCAGGGAGTGATACAGCTCACGCTGGTCGTCATCGGTGGGAACGGTGCCGTCCACCAGGGTGTCAATGGCGCGGTGCAGGTAGGGATTGGTGTCGTAGATGCCCCGGGCATAGTAGCTGTCCTTGGCCTGGTTGAGCTGCTCCACGGTATGACCGAAGATATACTCGTTTTCCATGCCGGCCTCCTGGGCAATCTCCACGTTGGCACCGTCCAGGGTACCCAGGGTCACGGCGCCGTTGAGCATCAGCTTCATGTTGCCGGTGCCGGAAGCCTCGGTGCCCGCAGGGGAAATCTGCTCGGAAATGTCCGCAGCGGGGATGATGTGCTCGGCATAGGATACGTTGTAGTTCTGGACAAAGACCACCTTGAGCTTGTCTGCCACGGCGGGGTCGTTGTTAATCATCCGTGCAACGCGGTTGATATAGCGGATGATGGCCTTGGCGCGGACGTAGCCGGGGGCTGCCTTTGCGCCGAAGATATACACAGTGGGCTGGAAGTTGGGAAGCTCGCCGTTTTTCAGCCGGAAGTAGATATCCACAATGGACAGGGCATTCATCAGCTGACGCTTATACTCGTGCAGGCGCTTGACCTGGACATCAAAAATGAAGTCGGGATTGAGCTGCACGCCCTCTTTTTCTGCAATAACCTTGCACAGCTGCTCCTTCTTGGCGCGCTTGATGGCATTGAACTGATTGACCATGTCATCGTCAATCATGGGCTTGAGCTTTGCCAGCTTGTCCATGTCCTTCAGGAAGTCGCCGCCCACACGATACTTAATCAGCTGGGTCAGCTCGGGGTTGCACAGACCCATCCACCGGCGGGGGGTGACACCGTTGGTCTTGTTCTGGAAGCGCTGGGGGAACACCTGATACCAATCCTTGAAGCAGTCATTCTTCAGAATCTCGGTGTGAATGGCAGCCACGCCGTTGACATAGGAGCCAACATAGATGGAGAGGTTTGCCATATGGGCGGTGTTATCCTTGACGATGAACAGCTGGGGAGCCTCCTGCTTCAGGCGCTCATCAATGCGCAGGATGATATCCACAATCTCAGGCACCACGGAGCGCAGCAAATCCAGAGGCCACTTTTCCAGCGCCTCACCCATGACGGTGTGGTTGGTGTAGGAGAAGGTGTGCTGGGCAATGTTGAAGCTCTGCTCGAAGTCCATGCCTTCCTTCATCAGCAGACGAATCAGCTCGGGGATGGACATGGCGGGGTGGGTGTCGTTGAGCTGCACGGCGTAGAAGTCCGCAAAATGGGACAGGTCATTGCCGTGCGCCACCTTGAAGGTACGCATCATATCCTGCAAGGAAGCGGAGGAGAGCACATACTGCTGCTTGATGCGCAGGCGCTTGCCCTCCCAGGTGGAGTCGTTGGGATACAGCACACGGGTGATGTCCTCGGCCTTGTTCTTCTCCTCCAAAGCCCGCAGGTAGTCCTGGTTGTTGAAGGCATTGAAGTCCAGCGGGGTCTCCGGCTCGCACTGCCACAGGCGCAGGGTGTTGATGTTGTCGGTGCCGTAGCCGATAACGGGCACATCATAGGGGACGGCCAGCACGGTCTGGTCAGGGAACTCCACCCGGACGGTGTGGTTGTAGCGGCGGTAGGACCAGGGATCACCAAACTTGGACCAGTCATCAGCGCTTTCCTTCTGGCTGCCGTTTTCATCAAAGCTCTGCTTGAACAGGCCGTACTTATACCGCAGGCCATAGCCGGACAGGGGAATGTCGGTGGAAGCGGCGGAGTCCAGGAAGCAGGCAGCCAGACGTCCCAAGCCGCCGTTGCCCAGTGCATCGTCTTCGATTTCTTCCAGAACAGCCAGATCAACGCCGTGGGCGGCAAACAGCTGCTTCATTTCGTCCAGAATGCCCAGGTTATACAGGTTGGAGTAAACCAGACGACCCACCAGGTACTCGGCGGAAATGTAGTAAGCTTTCCGCTGGTGCATCCGGGTGCGCTTGCTGTTGCTCCAGTTGTCGGCAATGGACATCATCACAGCCTGACCCAGGGCTTCGTGCAGCTCCTGGGGGGTAGCCTCCTGGAGAGACACGTCGTAGGTGTACTTCAGCTGAGATTCAGTCCATTTCAGGATGTTCATGCAGTTGTAGTTCATTTTTCTACTCCATTCTTAAAAATAGCGATAAACGCTGGAATTTCATGATGCTCCCCGGCGGGGGAGGCAGGCAGTCACCAGAGTTCGGGCACATTACGCCTGCTTCGGCGCTGCTTTTTCCGCCTGGGTGCCCAGTCTGGCATACAGGGTGGTAAGATGGTGAATTTTTTCTGCCAGTGCATCTGTTATCATACCATCTTTTGCTCTCCATGTCCAGTTAGAATTTGTGGTTCCGGGGAAATTCATTCTGGCTTCGCCGCCCAGATTCAAATAATCCTGCACAGGGATGATGCAGGTATCGGAAACGCTGGCCATGGCAGTGCGGATAACGCCCCAAACCAGACCCTCCTGCTCATCCAGGTGCATATATTCCGTGGCGTACTTCTGCATCTCGGGGGTGCCGGTTTCCAGCCACTGGCGGGTGGTCATGTTGTCGTGTGTGCCGGTGTAGCACACGGAATTGGCGGTGTAGGTGTGAGGCAGGTAGTCGGAAGGCTCCCGGGAGTCAAAGGCAAATTGCAGCACCTTCATGCCGGGGTAGCCGGACTCGTCCCGCAAATCCAGCACATCCTGGGTCAGGTATCCCAAATCCTCGGCAATGAGCTTGAGTTCCGGCAGACCCTTCTTCACGGCGTTGATAAAGTCAATGCCAGGGCCGGTAATCCACTTGCCGCCCCGGGCGGTGGGGTCGCCGAAGGGCACGGACCAGTAGCCCGCGAAGGCGCGGAAGTGATCCATCCGCACGACATCATACAGCTTTCCGGCAGCGCCCAGGCGGCGCAGCCACCAGCTGTAGCCGTCCTCTGCCAGCACATCCCAGCGGTACAAGGGGTTACCCCACAGCTGACCGTCCGCCGCAAAGGCATCGGGGGGACATCCGGCCACAGCCTTGGGATCCAGCTTTTCATCCATCTGGAACAGTTCCGGGCTGCTCCATGCTTCCACGCTGTCCCGGGGCACATAGATGGGCACGTCACCGATGATGGAAATATTGTTTTTCTTTGCGTAGGCGTGCAGGGCGTTCCACTGCTGGAAGAACAGATACTGGACAAAGCTGAAGAAGCTGATTTCCTCTTTCAGTTCGTTTCTGGCATTCCAGATGGCATCGGGATTTCGGAATTTCAGGTCATGCTCCCACTCGTACCAGGGCTTGCCGCCGAATTTGTCTTTCAGCGCCATGAACAGGGTGAAATCGGGCAGCCAGTTGCTGTTCTCCTCCACAAAGCAGGTGTAGTCCTTGCCTGGGGTGAAGCGGGCGTAGGCCTTGCGCAGCACGTTCAGGCGGTTGCGGTACAGCAGGCCGAAGTCAGCCTTGTCGTCTGTCACGTTCCATTGGATGCCTTCCAGGTCGGCCGGGGTAAGCAGACCATCCTCCACCAGACGGTCGAGGTCAATCAGATAGTGGTTCCCGGCGAAGGTGGAGCAGGACTGATAGGGGGAGTCGCCGTAGCCGGTGGGAGTCAGGGGCAGAATCTGCCAATAGCTCTGGCCGGCTTTTTTCAGAAAGTCAACGAATTTGTATGCTTCGCTGCCCATGGTGCCCACGCCGTAAGGACTGGGCAAACTGGTGATGTGCATCAAAATGCCGCTGGTTCTCATATCATTATACCTCACTTTTAAAATAATACCCCATCACAGGGCAAAAATGGCAATGCTTGAATCCCTGCCAAGGCAGGTGGCTGTTTCAGAAAGTTTCGTATTGTTTCGCTATCACAAGTAAAAGATTATATCATTTTTGCCATTTTGTCAAGATAAATCCTGCGAAGAAGAACGTTTTTTGTCAAAAAAGGCACCTTGAACAGAGAATACGGTATCAACAAAGCCCCGGAATTCAAACACCGCCCGATGGAATGCGTCCGCCCCTACAGGGCATATGCGCGCACCCGGCTGAATGTTCAGCCGGGTGTGCAGCGGGTGCATTATTTTTCTTCTGTCAAAAGCCGCAGCTGGGCGGCCACCTGGCACTCCGGCTCATAGATGCAGGAGCCATAGCAGCAGTCGCATTCTGTCAGTCGGTTGTCCTCTAAAACGGCGCAGACCATGCGGCTCCGGTCAATCTGGCGGCAATAGCCGGTGACGAATGCTTCCTGTTCCATCGGTTATGCCTCCATAACGCAGAAGCCGCGGGGCCCCAGGGTCAGCCGGTCAGGGGAAATGGTGTCGATGTTCTTGCCGAAGGTAACCCGACCGGTGGGAATGTCCCAGGCATCGCCGCTGCGGTTGACGTAAATGCTGAGGGTTTGCCCTTGGGCACTGCGGGTATAGGCCAGATGCCGGTCGGAGGCAACGGTAAACCGGATGTCTCCCAGCCGCAGGGCAATATTCTGGGTACGGAGCTTGCCCAGGCAGCGGAAGTGCCCCAGAATCTCGGTGTCCTCCCGTCCCCAGGGATAGGTGCGGCGGTTAAAGGGATCCTTGTAGCCTTCCATGCAGGTCTCATCGGCATAGTATAGGCTGGGGCAGCCGGGCAGGGTGTATTGCAGGAAAGAGGCCATCATCAGCCGGTCGCGTGCTACCTCCAGCTGATTGCGGCTGAGGTGGCGGCGTGCCTTTTCCTCCCGGCTTCCGTCGAAGTCGTCCACCAGGGCGGTGAGAATCCGGGGGGTGTCGTGGGTGCCCAGCAGATTCATGTTGCAGGCAACCACCTGGCTGGGGTAGTTCTCCACAATGGACATGACGGTTTCCTTGAAGCCGCGGCCATCGTCCCGCCCTCGCATGAAGTTCAGAATGGCGGTGCGGAAGGGGTAGTTCATGATGCTGTCCAGCTCCGCATTGGTGAAGTACCGGCGGCGGTGGTTGTAGGCGGTTTTGTTGGAGGCATCCTCCCACACCTCGCCCATGAGCAGCGCCTCCGGGTTGATTTCCCGAATCCGGTCGTGAATCATGCGGATAAATTCGTCGGGCAGCTCGTCGGCTACGTCCAGCCGGAAGCCGTCTGCGCCCAGCTTCATCCAGTGAGCCACCACGCTGTCCTCGTCGGTGATGACGTAGCGGATGAAGTCGGGGTGCATCTTGTTGACGGTGGGAAGGGTGTCGAAATTCCACCAGGAATGGTAATTATTCGGCCACTGATAGAAGGTATACCAGTGATAGAAGGGGGAATCCTGGCGGCAGTAAGCACCGTTGCCGCCGAAGGTACGCTCGCGGTCGAAATAGAGACTGTTGGAGCCGGTATGGGAATACACGCCGTCCAGGATGACCTTCATGCCCCGGGCGTGGGCGGCATCGCACATATCCCTGAAGTCCGCCTCCGTGCCCAGCATGGGGTCGGGAATTTTATAGTCGCCGGTGTCATAGCGGTGATTGGAGAAGGCCTTGCCGATGGGGTTGAGGTAGATGATGCCCGTGCCCAGGCTGGCGATATAGTCCATTTTCTCCGTGATGCCCCGGAAATTGCCGCCGAAGAAATCGTTGTTATGAACAATGCCGTTTTCATCCGGTGCCCAGTCCACGTCCTCGTCCCAATGCCGGTGGACGGTGTAGGGGCGGAGCTTGCCGGTGAGATTGCATTTTCCGCTGCGGTGGAAGCGGTCGGGGAAAATCTGGTAGATGATGGCACCCTTTGCCCAGTCCGGGGTGGTGAAGTCGGGGCTGATGCAGCTGATTTGCCACAGGCCGCCCTCCTCCATATTGGTGTCGTCCCCCTGCTTGAACAGGCGGAACATACCGTGAGGGGCGTGAATCTGGAAATAATAGAAGTGCAGTCCGGGGGCGAACAGGGAAAAATCTCCCTCGTAAATGTCGTAAGCGCCCCGCTGCTCGATTCGGTACATTTCGTGATACCGGGCGGGGCTGCCGTCCTCGTAGCACAACACAATTTCCACCTTCCAGGCGGAGACCGCCGTGGGGATGTGCAGGTGCAGCGTGACGGTCTGCCCGGGGGCAACGCACCCAAAGGGGGTCTTAAATTCCGCTTTTTTGCTGTCAAACAGTATTCTCATTTTCTATCCTCTTTTTAATGACGCTACGAAGATGGTACGGATACGGTACTTCCCTAACCCGCCCGGTGACGTGCCGCTCAGAAACCGGACATTTTGTCAGGCTTCTGGGCAGAAAGCATTTTAAGTGTTGCTGCGAAGATGGTACGGATACGGTATTTCTGGGCGGCAATGCCGCCGGATGATGACGCACGAAGCATGATGCCGATACGTTGGTTCCCTGAGCCGCCCGGTGACGTGCCGCTCAGAAACCGGTTTTCATGGCGCAAAGCGCCCTTGGCTCCACCTCTGGGGGAGCTGCTGAGCGAATGCGAAGCTGAGGGGGTGTAGTACATTGAATGGTATTCGCCAAAATTTTCTGAGTTCCTGGCTTTTTAATCATAATTTTGAAAGATTTGCTGCGTTCTGCAACACCCCAGTGGGAAGCAAAGGCGGCTTCGCCGCTCGGGTCGCCAAATTGGCGACCCCTACAAGGGCGAGTGCGTTTATCTGGGTGCTTCCTAAAATCCGGGGGTGCGGGCGGCTATGAGCCGCCCCTACCGGTGCGGTGGAAACCATAAGCCTACAGCAGCCAACGCAGTACACTCCCTCAGTCAGCCCGTTCAGGCTGCCAGCCCCCTCAGAGAGAGCCAAGGGCACTTCGTGCCGCAGATGGGTACACATACCTTACGATAGAATAATAAAAACAATTCCAATCAGTGCAATGATTTCCAGAATCACCGTATCCTGAAGCGCCTGGGCGCTTAATTTTCCCTTTTTATAAAATCCAAAAAGGAGCACAATGGTAAAAACGAAAATCAGTGCAGCAATGATAGCCGTGATAACTGGAATATATTCCATCGCTTTCTGCACTCCTCAAAATTATGTGTCGCTCTGCCCCGTCAGGGTTGGCAGAGTAAGAGTGAATAGTTAATAGGTGAAACGCCCATAGACATTATTATCTATTACCTATTCACTCTTATCTCTTATCTGAGCCAACGTCAGTGGGCGTTTCCGGTTTGGTGTGCAATATACCGGGCGGGTTAGGGTAGTACCGTATTGGTACAAGCCCGGTGCGAAATTGTCCGGCGGCACTGCCGCCTCAGCCCTTGCCGCTGGTTCTGGCTGCGATACGGGTCAGGGAATATACCATGTCCTGATAGCAAGCTTCGGTGTACTTATCCACGAAATTGCCGTCATAGGCCTGCATGGCCTGCTCGATGCGCACCACCCGCTGTAAGCTGTCCACGCTTTGGCTGCGCACCACGGTGTAAATGGGGGTGTAGCTGTAGCCGGTGACCTTGGTGGTTCTGCGCTCGGCATCCTTGGTGATTTCCACATCCAGAATGATGGAATAGTTGGTGCCGCCCCGGCTCCCATCGCCGTAGAAGTCGCCCAGGGAATAGGCAACCAGCGTTCCGGCAGATTCATCATACAGAACCTGCTGCACCAGATGGGGATGGGTGCCCAAAATCAGACCCACGCCGTTTTTTTGCAGGAGATTGATGATGGTTTCCTGGGTTTTGCTGATGGTGTCGTTGTTTTCGCTGCCCCAGTGGAGCATGGCGATGATGAAGTCCGGCTTTTCTGCCTTGGCATCGCTCAGTATCTGGGTAATGCCGGCGGTATTCACCTTTTTGTAGGTGCTTTCATAGTCGGTGTACAGCAGATTCACGCAGCCCTCGCTGCCCTCCGGCAAGCCCATGCCGCCCACGCCCTTGGTAAAGGCCACGATGGCAATACGGATGCCCTGCACCTCCACGATGGTATAGCCCTTGGCACGCTTGAATTCCGCAGAGCTGGAGTAAGCGCCCACCGGCTCAATGCCTGCATTGCGAATGGCCTGCAAGGTGGTGTTCAGGCCGATGAGGCCATTGTTGATGGTGCAGGAATTGGCCATTTGCAGCACATCCACGCCCGCTGCCCGCAGTGCGGTGAGCAGCTGCCGGGGGGCGGAGGTGGTAGCCGTGCCGTATGGCTCACCGCAGATGTTGCCTTCCAGGTTCATCACCGTCAAATCGGCGCTGGAAAGGGTGCTGGCAACATCCTGAAAGGCGCGGGTAAAGTCATAGCCATTTTGGGACAGGCCGGAGTCCACCACGGAGTCGGTGATGTTCAAATCTCCCGCTGCCCGAATGTGAATGGTGGTGATGGGGTCATAGGGGGCGCGGGTTGCTTCGGTGGGGGCCTCTGTGGGAGCCTCCGTTGCCTCCATCTGGCGGTCGGTGACGCTGGAAAGCTGCTCTGCGGGAACGCTCTGGGTGAAATAGTACAGCGCGCCGCCGCAAAGACCCAGCAGCACCACTGCGGCCAGAAGCCCCAAGCGGAGACGGAGGCGCTGCATCTTCTGTTTTCTGCGCTGTGCCTCCCGCCGCTTCCTGCGCTTGTCCATATTGTCCGGCGTGTTTGCCATGGCTTGTATCTCCTTTCTGAGGGTCTGAGGGATTTTGCACACGCTGCCTGTAGGGGCGGATATTATCCGCCCGCAAGCTCATGAAACTGAGCTGCCGGTTGGATGGAGCCAGCTCCCCACTTGGATTGTAGGGGTCGACTACTAGTCGACCCGGCACAAAGCACCCCAAAGGGGCGCTTTGTGCTGCGGGCAGCTGGTAGCCGCCCTTACAACTGCGGCGGCAGAGCCGCCGACGGGTCGACTGCTAGTCGACCCCTACAGTTAAGGTGTGCAAATAATTATCTTGCGTTCAAAAATTCTAAAGTCTCCCGGGCGTTTTTCTGAATTTCTGCCTTCATCTGTTCCAGAGAGTCGAATTTTCGCTCCGGGCGGAGAAATTTCAGAAATTCCACGGTGATTTCTTTTTCGTACAAATCGCCGTCATATCCCAGTATCCAGCTTTCCACATTCAGGTTTTTGCCGGAAACGGTGGGGCGGGTGCCCACATTGGTAACGGCGGGATAGCGGGTGCCCCCCAGGCAGACCCGGGCGGCATACACGCCCTTGCGGGGGACAACCAGTCCGTCGGGGTAGGGGAGGTTTGCCGTGGGGATGCCCAGGGTGCTGCCCAGATGTCTGCCATGCACCACTGTGCCGGTAAGCATTTGGGGATGCCCCAGGAAGCGGTTGGCTTCCTCCATGCTGCCCTGCTCCAGCAGGGTGCGGATGTGGGTTGAGGATACCCGGGTTCCGTCCACGGTTTGCTCCGGGACGACAGCACCGGGCAAGCCCGCTGCGCGGCAGTAGTTCAGCAGCAGCTGACCGTTTCCCTGGCCGTGATACCCAAAATGGAAATCATCGCCGCATACAAATCCGGCGGCGTGATAATCCCGGCAGAGCATATCCAAAAAGTCCTGCCAGGGGGTATCCAGCATTTTTCGGTCAAAGGGAAGGGTGACCACCCGGGAGACGAACCGGTGCAGCAGCCGCTCCCGGTCGGCGGGGGTGTTGATCAGCACCGGGGGAGCGCCAAAAACCAGTGCATCGGGGTGGTCGCGGAAGGTGATTGCGCCGGTATCGCAGCCGGTTTCGGCGGCAAGACGGCAGCATTCCTTTAATAAAGCCTGATGCCCCGCATGAACGCCGTCAAAGAAGCCCAGGGCGTAAATTGTCTTGTTCATTCTACTTCAAAAAAACTTTTTACTGTCTCCATCACGCCGCCGGTGACCCGTGCCAGCATGAGGAATTCTCCGGTTTGACTGTAGGCACGGTAGGTGCCGTCGGCAATGGCAACGGAAAAGGCATTGCCGTTGCGGCAGCGCTTTTCCTGGTTGGCGGTCAGTGTTACTGCGGGGTGGGAGACGAACATACTGTCCACCGGGCGCAGATACTGCGCCGGGTTTTCGCTGTCCAGCAGCACTTGCAGGGGGACGGCCTGAGAGATGTCATATTCCCCGGCTTTTGTGCGCCGCAGGGCCTCCATACAGCCGCCGCAGCCCAGGGCTTCTCCGATGTCCTGGCAGAGTGTGCGGATATAGGTGCCCTTGGAGCAGTCTACCCGCAGCTTGAGGCAGCTGTTTTCCATGCCCAGATATTCCAGGGTGTGGATGGTGATGGGGCGGGGCTGCCGCTCCACGGTTCTGCCCTTGCGTGCCAGGTCGCAGAGCTTTTGACCGTTGACCTTCAG
>URPI01000066.1 GCA_900549705.1 uncultured Eubacteriales bacterium | reverse complement strand
AGCCCGTTCGGGCTGCCAGCTCTCCCAGAGGGAGAGCCGAGGGCGCTTCGCGCCGAATTTTTCCAAACATCCAATTTGACTTACTCTCTGAAAAGTGGTATAGTAGCACATATTTTGCAACAGATACAATTCAAAAGGAGACAAAATCATGTCACAGAAAAAGCAGCTGACCGGCGGGCAGAAAGCCCTCCGGGTGCTTGCAATCACCCTTGGCAGTCTGGCAGTTCTGGTGCTTCTGCTGCTTGTGGGTGTGAGAGCCTATTTCCGCATTCCCATCCGGGAATACTACAGAAATTCGGAACCAGCCTTTGTCATCCCCGGCCTGTCCGACGGCATGATTCATCAGGGGCTTGCTTATGACGAGGCCGGCAATACCTTTCTCATCACCGGCTACCAAGCGGGCGGCGCGGCTTCCCAGCTGTCCCTGGTCT
Organism: uncultured Eubacteriales bacterium; assembly: GCA_900549705.1. Lineage (GTDB taxonomy): Bacteria > Bacillota > Clostridia > Oscillospirales > Oscillospiraceae > Faecousia. The sequence goes on along the minus strand of URPI01000066.1, from coordinate 10,457 downwards.
CCAAATCGGACGGAACGGAAATCAAGCGGCTTTCCCTTGCCAACGAAGACGGCAGCGCCTTTACCGGTCACGTTGGCGGCATCACCTTATACGGCGATTATGTCTATGTGGCAGATGTCAAGGGGCTGATGGTCTTCCGCAAAAGCGACGTTGAAAACGCTTCCAGCGGCGACAGCATTCAGAGCATGGGATTTTTCGAGACCACCACAGCGGACGACATCCTTCGGGTGTCCTTTGCCCACATTGAGGGCGACACGTTGTATGTGGGCGAATTTTACCGGGCGCAAAATTATCCCACCCCCGACTCCCACAAGTATACCACCGCTGCCGGTGACCAGAATACGGCACTGATTCTGGCCTATCCCCTGGACGAGACGGCACCCCTGGGCATTTCCGATACCATCCGGTGCGCCTATTCCATCCCCGACCTGGTGCAGGGGATGTGCTTTGACGGTAATGGGAACATCTGCCTCTCCACCTCCTATGCCGTGGCCTTCTCCCACATCCGTATTTACAACACACAGAAAGAGGAGGGCACTGTCACCGTGCTGGGGCAGACCGTGCCCCGCTATGTGCTGGACAGCTCCACCCTGGTGGAAGACATCAAGCTGGCACCCATGGCCGAGGAAATTGTAACCGTGGACGGCAAGCTCTATACCATGTGCGAGTCGGCAACCAATAAGTATATTTTCGGCAAATTCACCTCCGCAAAGTATTGCTACGCAACGGACTTGTCCAAGTACAGCACTGAAAAGTAAAAATCCATCGAAGATGCAAACCGCCCCAGGCAGACAACTGCCGGGGCGGTCGATTTTTGGGGGAGCGGTGCAGTGATGCCCGATTCTCGGGCACACCCAAAAATTTACAATTCTTCCATTGCGATAAGCCAGGAAAAGCGTTATACTAAATTGGGAGTATTGTATGCAAAAGAGGTACATTCTATGAGTGAACGACAGCTGGATATTGCCGATATGCAGTGCTGGGTTTTTCGTATGGCTCAAACAAAGTGGAATATGTCCCCCGGGGACTGTGCAGCACTATTTAAGAAATATGATATTCTTGGATTTATCTCTGAATGCTACGACATTCTCCATCTAAACGGCTATTCCTGTGTCCTTCATGACGTGGAAACGCTGCTCAGGAATCGGGGGGTCACTGTATGATTGAATTACAGGATGGAATGCTCCTCTACCAAGGAGTGACCGCTATGGAGACATCAAGCTATAACTTTACGGATGCTCAAAAAGAAAGCTGCGCCGTCAGTCTCATGCGTGATGCGGTTGAGGCGCTCTCTTTGCGAGACGGCATTTCCTATGAAGACGCACTGCTTCGCTTTACCAGTTCAAAGGTGTACGAAGCCCTCTTTGACTATGACACCGGCATTTGGAGGGAAGGCACTGACTATCTTTTGAGTCTGTACAATTATTGCAATTCCAATCAGACTGCCTGATGGATACGCACGGTCAGTCCAGATGCCCCTCGGCTATCAGCAATTCCAAAACCCTTGCCTCCCGTTCAAACATCTCCTGGGCGTAAGGCGTTTTGCCCACGCTGCGGTTTTTCTCAATGGCAATTTCCGGGGGAACAACTTCCAGGGTATAGGCTTCCTCCCTTTCATAGCCGTCCAATTTCTGGGCGGCTATTTCCTTTTCTGCATCACAGAGATAGTAGAAATTGTCCTGGACAAAGCACTCCGTTTCATCGGAATTGCTTCTTTGAATCCGGTGGACATAGCCGTATTCCCGCACTGTTTCCAGCTTCACCACCAGCCCCGCTTCCTCCCGGGTTTCCCGTATCATGGCATCCACCGGGCTTTCGCCCTGCTCGATGCCCCCGCCGGGGAACTTATAGTAGTCGTATTTCAGGCTGTGCACCATGGCAATCTTCCCGCCCACAATGATAATGCTCCGGGCAGAATTGCGGACGTAGGTGTGGGTACACCCGGTATAGTCCTTCTTGTCCATCTCAAACAGTAATCTCATATTTTCACATCCATTTCTTTTGCACATAAACGCACCACACCCAATGCCCAAAAGCATGCACTCCCTCCTATTTTCTGCCTATGTTTTTCAAAATAATATGCAGCAAACGGCACTGTATGTGCAGATAACCGGCATCGGCAACTGCAAAAGCGCATACAAAAGCAGCCACAGTTCCGAAAACCATGGCTGCTCCTTGTTATTTTTTTCGTTTGCTTCCCCGGTAGTCGAACCGGGATGTGGTGATGACGTTAATGGCGGCAATGGCCAGAATGGTCAGTCCCCCCTGCCACAGCAGGCACTTGACCGTCAGCCACACCATATCCATGGGGGCACGGGCGGAAAGGGTCATGGCAATCAGCAGCATCAGCACCGTCAGCACAGCACCCAAAATGCCGAACACCATCCCTGCCAGCTTCTGAGTTTTGCGCCAGGCGGAAACGCTGCCCATGCCAAAGGCCGTGCGGTAGCCCAGATAATAGTTGGCCTCCTTGGGGGCAAACAGCAAATACACCAGCCCCATTCCCGTCATAATCAGCGGGCCGGCCAAAAGGGCAATGACGCAAACAAGCTGCACCTTGCCCACCAGCGTGTCGATGCTGGGCAGCAGAGATACAGGGTCAAAGCCGTCCAGCATCTGCTTGACGGACTTGATGTCAACGGAAATATCAGGAATTTCCACAGTGGTCAAAAACATTATTTTTCCTCCAGATACCTGCTGATTTCCCGCATGAAGCTGCTGGCATTCTGGAACCGATGATAGATGGAAGCAAAGCGGATATACGCCACCTCATCCAGGGGCTTGAGCCGCTCCATCACCATTTCGCCCAGCTGTTCGGTGGAAATTTCCCGCTCCAGACTGTTTTGAACCGTCTGCTCAATTTCAGAGGCAATCCGCTCCAAATCAACGGTGTCCACCTTGCGCTTATCAAAGGCACGCATCATGCTGTTGATGATTTTATTTTTATCAAAATTCTGCCGGGAGCCGTTGCGCTTAACCACGATGATGGGCACGGTCTCCACAACCTCATAGGTGGTGAATCGCCGCTGGCAGCCCATACACTCCCGTCTGCGCCGAATGCTCAGTCCATCCTCGGAATGCCGGGAGTCCACGACCTTACTTTCCTGCTCGCCGCAGTAGGGACATCTCATGGCTATTCACGCTCTTTTCCTTTTATTATTACGCGATATTATATCAGATGCCCTGCAAACTGTCCAGTATTTTTTGACAAATATCGCGTTTTCCCTGTTTTCCCTTGCATTTTCGCCGGGGATAGGGTAGAATAGAGCCCGAATTACAGGGGCAGCGGCATTCGCCATCCCGCCCCGGTTAAATTTACACTACCAGCGGCACAGCCGGTTTGGCGTGCAGTCTCGTCACCGGGCGGGTCAGGGAACCAACGTATCCGTACAAACCCCGCTGCGGCATTAAAAAAGGAGCAATATGAAAAAATCGACCTTACTGCTGATTTGGGGAATTCTCTATATTATCTGCGCCGGGCTGGGATTTATTCCAGAGCCTCAGGGCATGGTGCGCGCCATGCTGTTTCTCGTTTCCCTGCTGTTCTTCCTCCCCCCTGCCGTCCTGCTGTATCGCGGCAAAACCCAGGGGGATCGGGATGCCGTGCGCCTGGTGCGGTGGTTGTCCGCCGCATCCCTGGGATTGACGCTGATTGGCCTCTGCGGCAACATTCTGGCCGCCCTGGGCGGAGATGCGCTGGGCAGCATCATGCACATTCTGCTGGGGCTGGTCTCTGCCCCCATGTTTTGCAGCAATTTCTGGGTGGTATCCCTGTTTTTGTGGGCAGTGCTCCTGATTACGTCATTCAAAAAATAGAGGGTTCGCTTATGCCGTTTTTCTTTTATGCCCTGCTGGCGCTGCTGATTGCCGCCGCAGACCAGCTCACCAAGCTTCTTGTGGTGCAGCATATTCCTCTGCACACCACCCTTCCCCTGCTGCCCGGTGTGGTGTCACTGACCTATGTTCAAAACGACGGGGCAGCGTTTTCCTCCTTCCGGGGAATGCAGTGGATGTTTCTGCTTATCTTTTTGATTTTCACCGCTGCCATTTTTTATGAATATTTCAAAAAGCCCATGCCCTTTTCCAAATGGGAGCGGGTTCTGATTGCGGCTGTTTACGGCGGCGGCCTGGGAAACCTCATTGACCGGGTGCGGCTGGGGTATGTGGTGGACATGATTCAAACGGAATTTATGAATTTCCCTGTGTTTAACGTGGCGGACTGCTTTATCAGCTGCGGCTGCATTCTGCTGATGCTCCACCTGATTTTATGCAACAGGCAGATTTGGAAGGAAGATAAAAAATGACCCTTTTTGCAGATACCGCCGGAGAACGGCTGGATGCCTTTTTGGCGCGCAGCGAATTGAACCTGAGCCGCTCCGCCGCCCAGAAGCTCTTGGATGAGGGCTGCGTCACCCTGAACGGAAAGGCGGGAAAGAAAAATGACCGTCTGACCCCTGGCGACACGGTGGAGGTAACCCTGCCGGAGCCAAAAGAAATCGACGTGGAAGCCCGTGACATTCCCCTGGACATCGTGTATGAAGACGAGGATGTGGTGGTCATCAACAAGCCCAAGGGGCTGGTGGTGCATCCCGCCCCCGGTCACCAGGATGACACCCTGGTCAATGGCTTGCTGTACGCCCTGGGGGACAGTCTCTCCGGCATCAACGGTGAGCTGCGCCCGGGCATCGTCCACCGGATTGACAAGGATACCTCCGGCCTGCTGGCCGTTGCCAAAAATGATTTGGCTCATGCGGTGCTGGCTTCCCAATTGGTTGACCATACCATGGCTCGCACCTACGAGGCCATTGTCTGCGGCACGCTGAAGGAGGACAGCGGCACGGTGGATGCTCCCATCGGGCGGCATCCCACCGACCGGAAAAAAATGTGCGTCACCCAGCGCAATTCCAAAAATGCCGTCACCCACTGGGAGGTGGTGCAGCGCTACCGGGGCTATACCCACATCCGCTGCCATCTGGAAACAGGCCGCACCCATCAGATTCGGGTGCATATGGCCTATATCGGTCATCCCATTCTGGGAGACACGGTTTATGGGCACAAGAAAAAGGAGCTGGGGCAGGACACCCAGTGCCTCCACGCCGGGGCGCTGTGCTTCCGCCATCCCCGGGACGGCCGCCCGGTGATGGTGTTTGCCCCCCTGCCGGACTATTTCAAAGAGGTGCTGCAAAAATTGCAGCCGCTGTAAGGCGGCCGCTGCCCGCAGTCACGCAATGATTGCACGCATTCGCACCAATAAGGTGATTTTATCCAGAAAAAAACCCACCCAAACAAAAAAGGGCAGGAAATTTTTGTTGCAATATACGTTATCCTGTGCTATTCTAACCGCGGTGCTGCCGGCACCACGGCAGGCGGTTTCCCCCGACGTTTTCCTTCGGGGGTGAACTTCTTCTTTTGCCCCCAATCGATAAAGAGAGGGGGTGGCAGATATGAATGTTACATGGTCTGATTTAATTCAGTTCTGTATGCTCATTGTTGCTATTCTCGCGTATGCGGAAAGTAAAAAGAAGTAACCGCTCCACTTTCCACAGCTGCGGTTACTTCTCTACCTGAACTGGGGAAACCGTCTGCTGGCAGCACCCCATCGCACCTATACTATACCCCAATTTCAGCGTGTTGTCAATGTCCCTGCCCTATTTCCGGGCAGATTTTTTAATATATAATCGGCAAAAAATGATGTCCGGGTGAAGGCCGCAATTGCGGTGGTTTTCACCCGGACATTTTTACTTTATGAGCATAAAGGCTTCGTAGGGCTTTAGGGTGCCGTCGTGATGGCAGTCATCATTGCACAGCATCATTTCAGCCTCCCCAAATTCTGCGGGAACAGGATACGCCAAGGTTTCACCGGTGAAGTTGCACACCACCAGCAATTCGTGTTCGTCATCCCGGCGGACGTAGGAGAACACCTTTTCGTTGTCCGCGTCCAGCAGCGTAAAGTCACCATGGCGAATGACCGGTGTGGTTTTGCGCAGGTGAATGAGCCTCCGATAATAATGGAACACGGAATCCGGGTCCGCCAGCGCCTGCTCTGCATTGATTTCGTGATAATTGGGGTTCAGAGGCATCCAGGGGGTGCCGGTGGTAAAGCCTGCGTTCTCGCTGTCAGTCCACTGCATGGGGGTGCGGGCATTGTCCCGGCCACGGGCATAGATGGAGGCCATCACGTCCTCCTCCCGGTAGCCCTTTGCCATGCGCTCTTTGTACATATTCAGGATTTCCAGATCCCGATATTCCCCGATGGGCAGCTTGATGTTGGTCATGCCCAGCTCCTCACCCTGGTAAATATAGGGTGTGCCCTCCATGCCATGGAGCATGGTGGCCAGCATTTTGGCCGACTTCACGCGGTAAACCCCGTCATTTCCCCAGCGGGAAACCACCCGGGGCAAATCGTGGTTATTCATAAACAGGCTGTTCCAGCCGCAGCCGTGGAGGCCGTTTTGCCAGTGCGCCAGACACCGCTTCAAATCAGGCAGATACAGGGGCTTTGTGTCCCACTTTTCCTTGCCCTCCTGCTGGTCAAGACCGATGTGCTGGAACTGGAACACCATGGAAAGCTCGCTGCAATCGGGATTGCTGTAGAGCTTCGCCCGCTCTACATCCGCCCCCCAGGCTTCGCCCACGGTGACGATGCCCGGCTCCTGGAAAGCGGCGGCGGACAGCTCCCGCAGATATTCGTGAAGTCGGGGTCCGTTGCCGGTAACCTGCAAATCCGGGTCTTTTCCAATCTGGTCGATGACATCCAGGCGGAAGCCCTCCACCCCCTTGTCCACCCAGAAGCGGATGGCGCGATAGAGCGCCTGCCGCATGGCGGGGTTTGTCCAGTTCAGGTCCGGCTGCTGGGGGGCAAACTGATGGAAATACCACTGGCCGATTTCCGGCACATATGTCCAGGCGGGACCACCGAAGCAGGCGCGCATTTCATTGGGAGGCGTAATGCCGTCGCCATCCTTCCACAGAAAATAGTCGTGGAAGGGGTTCTCCCTGCTCTTTTTTGCCTCCAAAAACCAGGGATGCTGGTCGGAGCAATGGTTGAGCACCAAATCCAGAATGATGGAAATATTGCGTTTTTTTCCTTCCGCAATCAGCTCCTCCATGTCCTCCATGGAACCAAACAGCGGGTCAATGGCGCAGTAGTCGGAAATATCATAGCCGTTATCCACCTGGGGGGACCGGAACACCGGGGACAGCCAAATGCCGCTGATGCCCAGCTGCTGCAAATAGTCCAGCCTTTGGGTGATGCCCTTCAGGTCACCCACACCGCTGCCGGTGGTATCCAAAAAGCTCTTGGGGTAAATCTGATAAAAAACTGCGCTCTGCCACCAGCCCCAGCGGGATTTATCAAGAATCAATTCACTCATGGAACAATAGTCCTCCGTTTTTATCAATGGCCTCGTACACTCGCAGAATTTCGCCCACGCTCCAGGCCTGGGCAAAGCAGCCCTTGCCGATGCCGGGGTTATCGCCGTCGTAAATTTCCGGGAGCTGGCCGGCGCAACCCTCCCGCAGCATCGGCTCCAAGGCTGCCAGCTGGGCGCGGACATCCGCCTTTGCCTCCGGGCTGTTGTCCCGCACCTTCAAATAGGACAGGAAAAACGCCCCCAGGGGGAACACCCAGGTAGTGCCCTGGTGATAAGCCATGTCCCGGCGCACCTGATCTCAGCCGTAGAAGCCCACATACTCCGGGTCACTGGGTGCCAGCGTGCGCAGCCCGCAGGAAGTAAACAGCTGCTGCTCCACCGTGTGCAGCACCCGGCATTCCTGCTCCCGGGTGAGCATGGTATAAGGCATACTCAGCGCCCAAATCTGATTGCACCGCAGCTGCTCGTCCGCCGCCGTACCGGAGAGCACATCCCGCAGGTAACCCTTGTCCTCCATATAGAATTTGGAAACAAAGGAATCCCGCACGCTCCGTGCCAGCTCGCCGTAATCCTTCCCGGAAATGCCCAGATTGTTGGAAAATTCTTCCATGATTTTCAGGGCGTTATACCAGTAGGCATTCACCTCCACGGGCTTGCCGTGGCGGGGGGTAGGCAGGATGCCATTGACGCACACATCCATCCAGGTCACCTGGTCCTTGCCCTCTCCGGCATGAATCAGGCAGTCGTCATCCATATAAATCGCATGGTGGGTGCCCTTCCGGTAGGCCTCAATGATGCGCTCCAGGGTGGGGTAAGCCTCAGCCACAAAATCCCAGCTGCCGCTGCGCTGCACAAACTGCCACACGGCATCAATCAGCAGCAAAGAGGCATCCACGGTATTATACAGCGGATCGCTCCCCTCCTCCGGGAACAGATTGGGAACCAGGCCATCCTTTTCGTAGGCCAGAAAGGTGCGCAGAATGCTGGCCGCATCCACAAACCGTCCCGTTGCCAGCACACAGCCGGTGAGGGCAATCATGGTGTCCCGCCCCCAGTCGGAAAACAGGGGGTAACCGGCCAGGATGGTCATGCCATTGGTGGAAGCCCGCCGGACAACAAAGGCATCGGCGCTGACTGCCAGCTGCCGCGCCAGAGGGTCCCGGAAGCCTGCCCGGCTTTCCAGCTCACCCTGGTGGCGCAGCTGGGTGGATACAATCTCCTCGGCGGTAAGGAACTGGCGGCGGTTGGAGAAAATAATGGAAAATTCCCTGGTCTGCCCCGCCTCCACGGCAATCTCCGCCCGGCACACGCAGGCGGCCACGCCCTGACCGGGGCGGCCATCCTTGGAATCCTCGGGGTATGCCAGCATCTGGCTGCACACCGGCATTTCACGGAGGGCGGCGGTGGTGGAAATATGCAGGGTATACTTGTCGCCCATGACCTTGCCCTGACTGAAGCTGATGTTTGGGGCAGCCTTGATTGCGGTTTCCTTGGGGCCGAATTTCACAAAGGGATCCACCGTCAGGGAGCAAGCATCATTGGACTGATTTTCTACCTTATAAATCACGGCGGTGGTATTCTGCCCATAGGTCATGGCCATGGTGCGGGTGACCCGCACGCCGCCGATATGATAGCGCCAATGGGGGATATTTTCAAATGCGAAGAAGCTGAGGTTGCGGAAGCCATCCTCCGGCTGGGTGCCGTCGGCGAACTGCTGGGTGGAGAGCCAATAGGGCTTTCCGTCCACGGTGAGTGTTTCCCGCAGCCGATGCACCAGGGTCACCCGCTCTCCCGGAGCCTTCTGCGCCGCAATCAGTACGCCCTGGTCACACCGGTTGGCAGAGTAGGCTGCCGTCAGGCTGGCATAGCCGCCCAGCCCATTGGTCAGCAAAAAGCAGCTCTCCTGACTGCGGGAAAGGCTGCGCATTTCCTGCTTGCCATAAACAAAACGCATATTGTTCCTCCCATTGCTTCTCAAACGGATTTGGGGGAGTATCCCCTTTTTACAATTTTATCTTAGTATATCCGCTTTTTCCATTTTCGTCAATCTTTTTAATGACGCTACAGGGCGCGTACCGATACGGGAGTTCCCTGCCCCGGAAACGCCCACTGCGTGGGCTCAGATAAGAAATAGGAGTGAATCAGTAATAGATAATAATTTTTATGACCGTTTCGTGGGCGTTTCAGTTATTCACTTTTATCTCTTATCCCTTATCTATTATCTAATGGAAACGCTTCCGCAAATGAGCCGTGCGTTGAAGTGATGTAGCTTCCCGCTCAAACCGTAGGGTCGACTATCAGTCGACCCGTCGGCGGCTTTGCCGCCGCAGTTGTTGGGGCATTTTCGACGCAAAAATTTTATGCACAGGCCTTGTTGAATGTGCATTCTTTTTCTGTGGAAAAAATTTGCGCACACAGCTTGGTGCAACAGCCTGTGGATAAGTTGTAGTTCTCCACAGAATCGGTTGTGGAGAAAAAATCCGCATCACCGCTCAGCTTTCGACAGTTATCCACATAACTTCGTACTACTACCGTTACTACTACAAAAACCTATGGAATGATATAAATATCTTCTTTTATTTTACAAAGAAACCAACATGGTTCTCACCAGCCTGTGGATAAAAACAGAAATTTCAGACAAAAACAAACAATACTCCACAGCGGGATGAAAACCCTGTGCAGATTCTAAGAGATGTTCACAGGTGGGGGCAGCGGACAGTTTATTCTGTTCAACTATCCTGCATCAAGGAAGTGTTGCTGGATAGTTGACTTTGTTCAATGGATTGATTTTGCGTGTCCGCCTGACGTAGACACGGCGTTTTCACGGCGTCGAGCGCAGTAACTTTGGCTTTTACCATTCATCGAACCTCTCTGTTGACGTACAAACCCCTCCGACCTCACTACGTTCGGCCACCTTTCAACAGTGGAATGATTGCCCCCGGCAATCATCATTTTGAAAGATTCGCTGCGCTCTGCAACACCCTTCCAGGGGAGCAAAGGCGGCTTCGCCGCTCGGGTCGCCAGGTTGGCGACCCCTACTAGACTGTCCTGACTAATAATTTATGAACAGCCAACGGCGATGCG
>URPI01000065.1 GCA_900549705.1 uncultured Eubacteriales bacterium | reverse complement strand
TGGACACCTGAAGGATCACAGGGGCATTGCACTCCCGGGCAGCCTCGGTGATGCCCTGAATGATCTCCATATTGTTGACGTTAAAGGCGCCGATGGCATAGCCGCCGTCGTAGGCCTTTTTGAACATTTCCGTGGATGTGACAATAGGCATGTACACACACTCCTTATGAATTGAAGTTAGTCTTAGTATAGCATCTTGGTTAGGAAAATGCAAGCCGAGATATCAATGCAAAATGTTCGAAATGTATCGTACAACTTTGGGCATTTTCGAAAATAACCCATATGAACCCTTGCGGTTTTCCCGGCGGAATGGTATCATAGCAGAAGAATATACAAGGAGGTAATCTCAATGACCACTCCCCTCACCGGCGCGTGTATCTTCGGTCAGTCCGGAGGCCCCACTTCCGTCATCAACGCCAGCGCCTGCGGCGTATTTGAAACGGCGCTGAAAAGCCCCTATATCACCACCGTTTACGGCGCGGCCCACGGCATCAAGGGCGTTCTGAACGACCAGCTCTATATCATCGACCAGGAGGATCCTGAGGAGCTTGCACGTCTCCCCTACACCCCCTCCTCTGCCCTGGGTTCCTGCCGCTATAAGATTGCCGACCCCGATGTGGACGACACCGACTACAAGCGCATTCTGGAGATTTTCAAGAAGTACAATGTTCGCTACTTCTTCTACAACGGCGGCAACGACTCCATGGATACCTGCAACAAGATTTCCAAGTACATGAACCGGGTTGGCTATGAGTGCCGCGTCATGGGCGTGCCCAAGACCATCGACAATGACCTGGCCGGCACCGACCACTGCCCCGGCTTCGCTTCCGCTGCCAAGTACATCGCCACCTCCTTCATGGAAGTTTCCCGTGACTGCCAGGTGTACGACAAGGGTATGGTGACCGTTATCGAGTGCATGGGCCGTCACGCCGGTTGGTTGACCGCCGCTTCTGCCTGTGCCTGCACCAAGAACGACGGCCCCGACCTCATCTATCTCCCCGAGGTGGACTTCAACATGGAGCAGTTCATTGCTGATGTCAAGCGTGTTTACAACGAGAAGCACAACTGCCTGGTTGCCGTCTCCGAAGGCATCCACTACGCCGACGGCACCTTCGTTTCCGAAGCAAAGACCTCCGGCACTGATGGCTTCGGCCATGCCCAGCTGGGTGGCCTGGCTGCCCGTCTGACCGATGTTATCAAGAAGGAAATGGGCGTGAAGGTTCGTCCCATTGAACTGAGCCTGTTGCAGCGCTGCGCCGCTCACTGCGCTTCCGGCACTGATATTGCCGAGAGCTTCATGTCCGGCAAGGTGGCTGTGGAGTCCGCCGTGGCCGGTATCACCGACAAGATGGTTGGCTTTAAGTGTACCCGCGGTGTCGACGGCTACAAGTGCGAGCCCGAGCTGTTCGACCTGAGCCTGGTGGCCAACACCGAGAAGAAGGTTCCCCGCGAGTGGATCAATGCAGAGGGTAACGGCGTGACCAAGGAATTCCTGGACTACTGTATGCCTCTGATCCAGGGCGAGACCAACATGGTCAAAGAGGACGGTCTGCCCCGCTTTGTCCATCTGAAGAAGGTTTTTGCAAAGTAAGCAAATGACCTCTATCCGGGAAATCCTCTCTGAAGGATATCGCCGTCTGTGATACGACTATCCCGGAGTATATTGCGCTGTAATGGTGTTTAGCCATTGATGATCAAAAAAATAGGCGCTGCCTAACCGCTATTGGGTTAAGCAGCGCTTATTTTATGTCTTCATATCTTAACGCAATCTGCAATGCACTTACGGCATTGGTTAAAATCAGGAAATCGTATTAGAAGTTCATGCCCGTTGCAAAAATACACAGCCAGGTCATAATAACGGAAGCAGTGATTGTGCCTGTCCAAATGGAATTGGTTTTCTTATTCAGATAATAGCAGGATAGGTTAATCATCCAGAAGCTCGCAGCGACACCCAATAGCGTTTCAGCACCGAAACATCCACGGTTTGCGGCAAACAGGCAAACATGAGGAATCAGCAACGCACCTACGAAAGCAACAAATGTAACCAACATACCAGCCGTACCGACAAGGCTGGTCTGGATGTATTCATTCACAACATTGTTCTGATAGCCGGAAATTGTCTTCTGCGCAATAGAATTGGCGAAGATGAAAGCAAACATAAACAGCAGGATCTGAATAAACTTGTAGCGAACCTTAGTGGGCTCCAGGGGTAACATTTCGCTGTTAAACCAGACAACGTGAATGTTGCAGCCGGTGTAGGTAAAGTACGCACAGAACAGGCCATAAACAACAGCAAAGGTAGTCAGGGCAAACACCAGGCTTTTAAGAATATAAACAATGCTGAACTTGCCGCTGTCAGAGGTTGCCAGTCCATAGTCCGCAGCTGATGCGCCGTTTTTCTTCCCCATGGTCATGTGGAACACTACAACATAAGCCGCCAGCAGGATTCCTGTAAACAGTGACCAGGTACTTTTTCCACCTGCATTTCCAAGCTTGCTCACGATGGGGAGCTGGCTGTAATACATATATCCCAGAATGTACAGGCAGCCGCACAGCAGCACCAGGACAACTGTTGCAACATACCAGCCCTTGGTCTTGGGTTTGTATCCGACATAGCGATTTTCTCTCTTGAGAACCAAACCAGAGAACATGCTGGTTTCCAGCAGCATTTGCACCAGTGCAAACAGCAGCAGTGTGAAATCAGCAAAGGCCACCAGCATTGCCACATCCTTCACCCAGTATACCAGGTTGGAAGCAGGAATGGACTTAGGTGCAACTGTGGACTTTTCCAGTTCCGTCAGAAACAGTTTTGCGACGCCGGCATTATCCGGTTCCAACATATGCATGGTGTTGGGCGTATAAAGGACTCTTGCAGTCTGATCTTCATAGCTTCCATAAACCTTACCGTTTTCGATTTCTTCCTCTTCCCGGACACCAAACATCTGCTTCAGAGCAGGGGACTGTGTTGCATCCGTCAGCGTGCGATAGCCAGTAGTTCTGGACAGAACGGACTCATCGCCCTCGCCGACAATCAGTGCATAGTTAAAATTGGTTGCATTTTCCAGTTTACCGGAAAAACCATAGGTTCCAAGAACCAGACAAGCTTTAATCTCATCAGCATACTGCTGCGCCATGACGGACGTATAATATCCACCCATGGAGTGACCGCCGAATACCAGCTGGGATTTGTCAGTCATATTTAGGGACTTGACAATCTCTGCAGACCGTGCCGTATATGCCAGACCCTCTGACATAGAATTGATCGGCACAGCGCTGGTACTACCACTGAAGCCGCCTGCCGTGCTGATAATGGGTTCTGACATACCGTTGCCCGGGACATCCGTAACCATTACGATGTAACCTCTTCTTGAAGCCTCCACCGCAATCATAGAGCTTTCATCCAAGGATGCACCGCCGCCAACCATATACACCAAAGCAGGTGCCGGATTTTCCGGCGTTGCAGATTTGGGAATGTAAAGCTTATAGTTCATCAAATAACCGTTGGGGCTGACCTCAGAGGCCCTTTTGACACTGACCGCACCCCAAGACGTGTCTATGCCTTTTACCACAATTGCTGCAATCATCAAAATGGCCAGTGCAATGCAAAACAGTTTCAGGTTCCTTTTCACTTTCTTTTTCCTCTTTTCTTTTTTCTAAAGCAGATTGACATTCAATTGTTAAAGATTACCAATATTTTATTGTCTCTGCTCGCGATAATTATATAAAATACATCAGCCATAGAAAGTCATTTGCTTTTAGAAAGTGGACAACTGTTTCTATAATTATATGTATACTAAGAAAACGCAGAGTCCTTCTGGAGACTCTGCGTCAATTTTACAGCAATTCCGAAACCTGAAGTGTTGGGTCAAACACCTCTTGGGCAGAGTGGATTGTCAGCAAATTCAGCTGGCAATCCTTTGGCAGCTTTTTTGGGGGGAAACCAGTCAATTCCTTTACCGAGCGGTCAAAACTGCGAACGGAATTAAATCCGCTTCTCCTAGCTGCCTCGGCAACGGTAATTTGGGGATTCTGATGAATCAGTTCCAACGCCTTTTCTACACGAACACTGCTGAGGTATTTTGAAAACGTGATACCGGTATACCGCTTAAAATAGCAGGAAAAATAGGATCCAGAGAAATTCATGAAGCGTGCAGCATCCTCAAAAGTAATAAACTCGTATTCCTGGTCAATTTTTTCCAGCAGCTGCATACATTGCCTACTGGACGGGAATTCATCCGAATGGCTTTCTACTCGCTTCTCGCTGCGAAAGATGGAGATCATCAGCAACGTAATCTTTGCTCTGCAAGCCTCATCATGAAAAATCTGCCTCTGCGTCCGAACCTCGTGAATATCTTTCAACTGTTCCTTAACACCACAGTGATCCTCAAAAACAGGCGAAACAAGTCGAAAATTTGCTGTTACAGTGCGGGTAATCTTCTCGTCAAAAATACACATCAAAAGGATACAGTCATCATCTGCATCAATCCAGTGTACCTTGCCGCCCTGGCAAAAGAAGCATTGTCCCGGCCCTATGTTGTATACGCTACCGCCGAGAAAAATCCGTGCGCTTCCTGTCAGGCAGACCGCCAGCTCGTGTTCCATATGCCAATGCGGAATGTTGTGGAGATTTTTATACGTTGCAGTCCATACCTGTCCGCCGGTACAAAACCGTACTTCTTTTTTTGCCAGCACACCATATTTCCCCCTCACACATTGATTACAGTTACTATATCAAATTATTGGCAAAAAGCAAGGCGCAAGGGATTCATCCCCAAATCACATCAAGCGCATAACAGCAACTTTTCAATGCTCCACACAGGACAAGACGCAAAGCAGGGAAGCTTTGATTAAATCCGCAAAAACTGATATCGGGAGAATTTTCTCTTGGAAAAATTTCCGAAAGTAGAGGAATACTGTATGTATTTCCCTCTTTCATGACTGCACGAACAGAGAAAAAGGTTCGCTGTTCAGCCAAAGAGGATTTATTCAGAAGTTACATAGATGTTCTCAGTTACGCCAGCTTTTAAGGGTATTCAATATCTGACTCTGAATCTCGGGTGTGAACGATACAATTTATCTGTATGCTTGTCTGGAACATCTGATTCACTGTTTTCCTTCAGCAAAATGCGCAGAATTGGTATTCTTATATGAAGGGGCGTGTTACTATTCATCATAGCTATCCAGAAAGCGGTGAACCGTTCCGCCCTGCTTATAGGCAATGACCGTATCCAGGTTGACGTTTTCCACACTGCGGAAAATCCGAGCGGGAATCTGGGGGTCTTCTTTGGAGAGGGTGTGAATCAGCCGCTTGATTTCCGCACGCTTAGAGCCCTTCTCCGTTCCGCCGCAGGAGGCACAGCTTTCCGTCAGGCGGCAGGCGCACTGGATAAAGTGCAGGTCGTTATAATCCCGCCAGCGGAGGATGTCCTTCTCCCGGATGAGGTACAGGGGGCGAATCAGCTCCATGCCGGGAAAATTCGTGCTGTGAAGCTTGGGCATCATGGTTTGAATCTGGCTGCCATAAAGCATTCCCATGAGAATGGTTTCAATCACATCGTCATAGTGGTGTCCCAGTGCAATTTTGTTACAGCCCAGCTCCCTGGCTTTGCTATAGAGATAGCCCCTGCGCATTCTGGCGCACAGATAGCAGGGGGAGCCGCCCTGATTGGCCACGATGTCAAAAATCTCCGTGTGGAACACTTCGATGGGGATGCCCAAAAGCCTTGCATTGTCCAGCACCGCCTGGGCATTCAGCTGGTTATAGCCCGGATTCATCACCAGGTAAACCACCTCAAAATTCTGCCTGCCATGGGATTGCAGTTCCTGAAAGAGCTTTGCCATGAGCATGGAATCCTTGCCGCCGGAAATGCAGACCGCAATTTTATCTCCATCTGAAATCAGCCGATAATCCTTGATTGCCCGGATAAAGGGCGTCCACAGCTCCTTGCGGTAGGTAGTGATGATGCTGTGCTCCGCCTTTTTTCTGCGGGCAAGGCGTTCCTCCTCGCTGGAGGCAGTCTTAGCCAGCGTGTGGCGCAGGTATTCCCGATAGCCGCCCCGGATGCTGACCACCGGAAAGCCCTGCTCCTGCCACGTCTCTGCCAGCTCCAGCGACTTCGCGCCGCTCTGGCACAGCAGATAAATCGGTTTGCCGCTTTCCGGTTTTATATCTTCCGTTGGGATGTTTACCGCGCCGGGATAGGTGCCATAGGCATACTGTTCCGGTGTGCGGATGTCAATCACGTTTGGATGTTCCATGGTTTCCAGCTGGTCAAAGGTTATTTCGTATTCCACTTCCCTCTACCTCTCTCTCAAATTTCACTGGCATTATAGTAAAACTCCCCGTTCCTGTCAATCCAAACTTCCTGCGCCTGCGGGACGTTTTTCTGTTGCAGAAACGGGGACACTCTGGTATAATGGGGAACCTGTACGAACAACACCGGTCAAACCAAAGAGGCGATGTATTTGAATTTAGAAAAAAAGCGAACTGTTACCATTCTTGCCTTTCTGTATGGCATGAGTATGTTTTTTCTTCTGTTTCTGCGAACCCCGAGAATCAGGCCGCTCCCCTACCCGGTTCAGCTGCGGGAGCATCTGAATCTCGTTCCCTTCCGTGTAATCAAAAACTATCTGCGGATTTTTACCCGCCCGGCAAACCGCATTTTTCTCCCCTACGCTCTCACAAATTTCTTAGGAAACATCCTTCTGTTCATTCCCTTGGGGTTCTTTCCGCCGATGCTGCTGAAAAAGATGCAGAAATTCTGGAAGACGATGCTGCTGGTGCTGGGCATCATGGTCACGGTAGAAATCCTGCAGATGCTCCTGCTGGTGGGAACCTGCGATGTGGATGACATTATTCTCAATGCCTTTGGCGCGTCCATTGGCTACGGCATCTTCAAATGCACCGGGAAGCGGTTTACTTCGCCAGCTGGGCCGTGTAGCCCAGATTGACCAAGGTTTCAAAGGCACGGCCTGCTTCCGCCGGGATGGGCTGGGGAATCTGGTAGCCCTTGGCCGGGTATAGCGCTATCCGCTGGAAGTCTCCCACCAGCATCTGGATGGTGTCGTCCTCTGTCCGCCCCCAGCGGCTCACTCCCGCCACATATTCCCGGAAGCTCTGCTGCCAGGAGGTGACGGTCACCGTTGCCTCCGGCCAATAGACCGGGAAGGCCGCCCAAAGCCGCCGCTCCATATAGGGCTTGTGGACACCAATCACCTGCGGGTGGGTAAGGCCTCTGTCCATCAGTATTTTTCTGGAAAACAGCAGGTTTTCGCCGGAATTGGTAGACTTGTTTTCCAGCAGAATGACATTTTCGGGAACGCCATCGGCCATGGCAACGCGGGCGAAGCGCTCCGCTTCGCTTTCCGTCCACATATGGCGGGTGTTTCTGCCCAAACCGCCGGAGAACAGCACCAACGGTGCATATCCCTGGCGGTACAGTTGGGCGACCCGTCTGCCCACATCCTCGTTATAGCAGCCAAAGCCGATGATGCAGTCCGCCGGTTGGAGCGGCTGATGCAGACACAGATAGTCCCACAGAATCCGAATTGCCTCGTTCTTTTCCATTGAATCACTCCATAAAAAGCTCCCGGTGCAAATAACGCACCGGGAGCTCATTTTATCACAGGTTATCCCAATCGGTCAAGCCAGGGGAATTACTGCTGCACCGGGTTGGAGACACACAGGGTGTGGTCATACCACTTGGCGCTCTTCTTGCCCATAGCAGCCAGATCGAACGTCTTGTTCAGCTCCTCCACAGGAACATCGAAGCCATTGGCGGTATCGGTGGTCCCGTCGGAGAAATTCAGGGTGTCCTCCACGGCATCAATCACGGCAGCGCCTTCCTTCTGGGCATCCTCGGCAGAGCCAACAAACACCTGGGTGAAGCCCTTGCCGGACAGGGTGAAGTGGACAGTCATCTGGCCGTCCTTCACCGTCAGGGTGCCCTTGCCCTCCACAGCTTCGCTCAGCTTGAACATACCGCCATCGGTGGTCACATCAACGGTATAAACACCGTCTGCCAGCTGGTCAACCGCTGCTGCTTCTTCGCCATTGACAATCACGGTTGCACCGTTGCCGTCCATGGCAGCCTGAGTGTGGGCAATGTACAGGTTCTGAACAGCTTCAATGGAGCCAAGGCCGGCAATCTGGCAGTCAACGCTGTCGAACTTGCCGGAAGCCAGGAACATGGACTTCCAGGAATCTTCCTCGTCACCAGCCATGTCGTTGTTGGCATGGTCACCGGCAACCACCATCAGGGGGCGCAGAACCACGTTCTTATAACCGGCAGCAGCAACAGCCTCAATGATATTTTCGCAGGCGGTCTCCTCAGGCTCACCCTCCACGGTGCCGATGAAAACATTGCTGTAGCCAAGGTTTGCCATCTGGGTCTGCATCTGGCTGTAGGTCACCTTGGCAACATGAGCGGTGCCATGACCCATGAACACAAAGGCGGTGTCGTTATCGGCGGCAGCCTGGACAGACTCGAAGCCGCCCTCTGCAACAGCAGCGGACACAATGGCCTCAGCAACGGCGGCCTTATCGGCATTGACAACGGAAGCATCCTTGCCAACCTCACCCAGCAAGGGCTCGGCAACCATGATGGTCTCGAACTTGTCGGCGTAGGCGGCGACAGCCTCCATCAGCTCGTCATACTCGGCACCGTGCATCAGATGGGTGGGCTGCACCACCAGCTGCTTCACGCCACTGGCAACGGCGCGCTCCAGCGCCTGATCCATGTTGTCGATGAACTCGCCGTCACGCGCCTGGACATGGTTAATGATAATCTGTGCGGTGAAGGCGCGGCGAACAGCCCAGTCGGGGAAAGCGGCGGCAATGGCATCCTCAACGCCCTTGATGTCTGCCACGCGGCTGCCGTTGTAGGAAGTGCCGAAGGATACCACCAGGATTTCCTTTTCGCCAATCCCGTCGGCATTGCGGGGGTCATCCAGAGAGGCATCGCCGGTATCCAGGCCGAAGTAATCAGGGCTGGCTTCCTCGCCCTCCACCAACTCCTTCTGGGCATCGGTCAGGGCATCCCAGGCTTCCTTTGCGGCGGCACACTGGGCATCGGTCTCATCGGTGCGGGACTGGACATAGATGGCATCAATCAATGCGGCCACCTTGTCGGCGGCGGCCTTATCGGCATCCGCATCGGCAAAGGCCACACTGGCCACGCCAAAGAGCATGGTCAATGCGCACAGGAATGCAATGAACTTTTTCATTTGAATCTCCTCCTAAAATAAAATAAACCTCTCAACCAAGGGCTGAGAGGTTTTTCACAAAATCGGGCGCGACAACAAAGGGAGCTTTTTCCCCTCGTCAGACGCTGCGGACCGTGTGACAAAACCAATGGCTCGTGGTTTTCTCATTCAGAACGGCAGCAGGTCTCCTGGCTCACAGCAATTGGGGGGCGTCTTCCCGTTTCCAGTGACATTTTGCCCGCAATTAGCGCTGCATACAGTGACGAGTTCGCGCAGGCATTGCACCTGCTTCCCTTTTCAGCAGCCAAAATGGCTACCACTGTCATTCTTTCCGCATTTCATTGTAGCATGGATATGTTAAATGTCAATAGGTTTTTTGGTGCGAAGCGCCAGTCGTGTCATTCAGCTGCGGGGGCTTCCGGGGCGGCTTCCGACCGTTGGGTTTCCGGTTTGCATTCCTCCGGGGCGGCTTCTTCCTCCCGCTTGGGCGGGAGAACCGCACCCTTCTGACCCTCCCGGGTTTCCAAAAAAGCATCCTTCAGCTGCTCCATATAGTGGAAGGGTTCCTCCGGGCGGATGGGCGCGAAGGTGCGCTCCTTCATCTCGTCATGCCTTGGCAGCAGAACGAATCGCAGTTCTCCCTCCCCTACCCGGCTCACCGGAAACCGGGTGTCCAGGCCGAACCCGGCATCCATGGGAACCAGGATGCCCAAATTGGTCTTTTTCTCACCGGCGCTGCATTCCAGTCGGTACATCACATCCCCCGAAAGGCGGCACCGGCACACCACATGATAATATAATCCCTGCTTTTCCACCTGCGCCCTGCCCATGGGTTTTCCGGCCAGCGTCACTTCGTAATCCAATCCCATCGCCTCCGGGATAAGGCTATGCCGCTAACATGCGGATAGAACCCGCCGTCCTTTTCCTTCGACGAAATTTTTCTTTACATCACCATATGGCGGATTTATAATCATTCTATCCGAATTATCTGACAGAAACAGAGAGGCATCTTCTATGAACTATATTATTTTTGACCTGGAATGGAACCAGTGCGGTTCTGAATGTGAAATTTTGACCGAACCGGTGTGTCTGCCCGGTGAAATCATTGAAATCGGAGCAGTCAAGCTGGATGATGATTTTAAGAAAATAGACGAGCTGCGGCTGTACATCAAGCCCCAGTACTACACAAAACTCCACCGACGGATTGTCACCCTCACCGGCATCCGCAACCAGGCTCTGGAGGAGCAGGGGCTGTCCTTCCCCCAGGCTTATGAGAAATTCATGGCGTTCTGCGGCGAAGAATACAGCTTCATGACCTGGAGCCGCTCTGATTTGCCCATTCTCATCGACAATATGCTGCTGCATGGCATTGACGTATCCAATCTGCCGGATACCTATGATTTGCAGCGTATCTTCTGCAACGAAATCATGCGCTTTTCCAGAAAAATGTCCCTGGATGATGCCCTGAGTGTCCTGAATGAAAAGGGCGACGTGGCTCACGATGCCCTCAACGATTCCCGGAACACGGTGCTGGTATGCAACCACCTGGATCTGGCGGAATACGGCGGCGAATACGTCAGCCGCGCGTTTGCAGAAAACCCCATTCTGACCGCCTATGCCTCCCCCCGGGCGGCACTGGATGCCCCGGAGCTGCGGCAATACACCTGCCCCTGGTGCGGCGAAACGGTTACCGCCGGCAGCTTCCTCCGGTTTGACCGGGAAGAATTTGCAGCCAGCGGCCAGTGCAGCGAAGGGGACGAAATTCTCGTCACCATGGAGCTGACGCGCACCGCACCGGACAAATATCATCCCCGGCGGATTCTGTATGAAATGAGCGACGACCTATGGGATCTGTTTTGTCAGGAGCAGG
>URPI01000064.1 GCA_900549705.1 uncultured Eubacteriales bacterium | reverse complement strand
TTTTCTTTCTCGAAGAAGATGGTCGTGCCGTTGGCTCGGAACTGCCGAATGGCCTCCAGACACTCCGCCGTGTTGCGGGCAAAGCGGGAGATGGACTTGACCAGAATACGGTCAATGAGTCCGCGTCCGCTGTCGGCCAGCATCCGTTTGAAATCCTCCCGTTTCTCCACCGAGGTGCCGGTGATGCCCTCATCGGCGTAGATGTCCACCAGCCGCCAGTCCTCATGTTCCATGATGTACTGTGTATAGTGGATGTTCTGCGCTGCGAAGGAATTGAGTTGATCCTCCGAGGATGAGCTGACCCGGCAGTAAGCTGCCACCCGCAGCTTCTGTGCATCCCTCTCATGGGTGGCCTCGATCCTGATGACCCGTCGCTCCTTGCCATCCAGGGCAAGGTTTCCGTTGATCTTTTTTTCTTCCGTGGCCGCTCACCTCCTCCTTGTAGCAACACAACATACCACAACCGCCACTGTAAAGCTACTGCTTTTTGCGAAGAAATTCAGAAAGAAATAGGGATCGTCGCACCGGTCTGCACGGCGATACGCACAGCGACTTGCTCCAGTTCCGTCTTGGGAAAACCGGCTCGCTTCAGCGCGGCCAAAAGATTCAAAATGCCGCAAAAATCAACGTTCTTATCCCGCATAGTTTTCTCCTTATATCCGTTTTCTGATGGCACAAACGCGGGTGCTGCGGTAAGAGGTAATGGGGTATAGGTAGTAGGTATGTGAGGGGGAGGGAAAGTGCAGCACCCGCATTTCTGCCATCAGGCAAAGGTCATGGCGGGGCCGCCCCGGTTTTCCGGAACGGCCCACGCCGTTTCTGTCGTTTGTCCAGTCCTATTCGACACTACTTCCCGGACTGGCGGGCGGTCAACTGGTCTGCGGCTGGCGCCGCACATGGGAATTGCACCCCTCCGAGGATCGCTCCGAGCTGCACCGATGTTTTGCATGTATCGCTATGCAGAAGTACCATTATAGACAGATGAGGTCATGGCGAGGCAGCCTGCCGCGGCTGCTTTTGGATGAACGGGTATCGCTGGGCACCTTCCGATCTGGGACCTGCATTGACACGGGAAGCTCCCGTGCAGGTGGTCATGGCGCGTTCTCCGCATCGCTGTCCTCTTTCTCACGGAGGCTCATCTGCTGATGTGATCCAGTTGCCGGATATGGCCGGTGTTGTGCCGGCGTTTTTCAAGGTACAATCAAGCCGTTATCATTGGCTCTGGTGTAATTGTACCTCGGACGATCTCGCTGCAACAGAGACAAGATGGCAGGTTTCTTACCCTCTTTGTCAGGTTTCAAACGCCTGCCTCCAGTTCAGAAAGGAATGCTATCACGGTTTGCAGGAGTCGTTTCTTGTCATTACATTCCGTGCCCAGCAAGAGATAGTCCAGCGAAATACCAAAACAGCTTGCCAGCTCCACTGCAAGCTCAACAGAACCAGTCCTTTGGCTGCTTTCAATTTTCACGATGTAAGTTCCGGTCACGTGCATTTTCTCCGCAAGCTGTTCCTGTGTGAGCCTCTTGCTGATCCGCAGCTGCCGGATCCTTGCCCCATATGATTTTCGGTCAAAGTGCATTTCGCTACCTCCGTTTCATCAAAACTCCTAAAGATTTCTCAAATGGTGAAAACGGTGGGGCACGGCAATGAAATTGGTATCCGCATAATGAAAAGCGGACAAAAAACCAAGGATGGCCGCAAAGGGCCATCCTTGGCTTTTTGTCCGTTTTGTTGTGTTGTCTGGTCGCATGGTTAGGCGGCCTCTCGAATATCTCCAGAGGCCAATGTGTTCCGGGAACTCCGCTTCCTATATCAGCGTTCTCTATATTCTGGTGCCTCCATTATCCTCCCATACCACTGCCGAGATCTTCTCCCAGATCGCAGGTATAGCACCACTCCACCACATCGCCGTTCTTCAGTTGGTAGCGGGAGCAGCCGTAGTTAGGAAACCATCCGTTGACGGCATACATCCAGCCGGAGAGCTTCCCTACATCGAACTCGTACAGATTGTGAATACCCTCGATATAGGCACTGTTATACACCGGCGTAAAGCTGGACTCCATGTGTATCTTATTTGCCTTGCAGACACGCTGCAGTACATCGTAGACACTTTCGCCGTCGCTGAACGTTACCTCTGTGGCTGGAAGGATGATACCGTCCTCCGGTACAAGGGCTTTCTTGCTCTTAGCACACTTATCCATATTGTCCAAAATCGTCTCGCAGGAGATGGATATAGTGCAGGTATACTTTGTGTCCGCATCCACATCGCTGTCCTGCGGCTCTACAGGAGCCGGTTTTCCCTCCGGCACAGGGTCGGTCATGTACTGATCCTTGTCGCCGGTATCCTCCGGCTGTGCCTGTTGCCCACAGGCGGCACAGAGCAGCAGGAGCAGTGCCAGAAGCAATGTGCACAGGGGTTTGGATCGCCGCATATCACTTCACCTCAATATCCGTCATGTCGAACAGGCGTGTCTGGCCCTGCCGGAAGCGGTCGTAGGCGGCCAGTGCGTAGAAGCCCTGCTCGGTAGCCATACCGTCCGATTCCATCTGCTCATCGCTGTGACGGAAGCCGCCGCCCTCGCAGGCAAAGGCGCACAGGCCGTCTAGCGGGGACGCGCCGTTTTTTGCGAAGCGGCTGTCCGCTGCGGGATCAATGCCCAGCGCCGTCAGAGCCACGATGACCTGTGCGCAGGACTCGCTGTTGGCCGCGCCCCAGCTCATGAAGCCGCCATCGGCCTGCTGGGCATCGGACAGATAGGTCAGCGCCGCGTCAACTGCCGTGCTGACGTCTGTCTCCTCCTGATAAGGGGCCAGAGATGTCAGGGCCATGGCGGTCATGTCCACATCGGATTCGTCGCCCATCAACGCCCAGCCGCCGTCGCTGCACTGATAGGAGAGAATCTCCGCCACCAGTCCCTCGCGGGTGGTCTGCTCCTCGCCATCGGCGCACCGGGGAATATCGTAGCCATGGCAGTCCAGCGCGATCAGCGCCCAGATGGGGCCGTTGGTACCCTGTGCCCGCAGATAGGCCATGTCGGTTAGGCCCGCCGTCAGATCAACGCCCGCCACGTTGGCGGCATTATATCCAGCAGCCGTCAGGCCCAAGATGGTGCGGGAGTTCTCGGTGGATTTCGCGTGGTGCAGCCGCACGGAACCTGCCTGCTTGACATAGTCCTCTACCGTCTGCTCATAGCTCTGCGCAGTCTCATCACTGAGAAGCCTCGCACGGCTCAGGCCGATCACCGCCCATTCGCCGCCGATGGAGCCCGCCGTTGGTGCGGTCTGTGCCTGCAAATAGGCGCCGGTTTCCTCATATGCCTCGCGCCAAGTTTCTGTACCGTCCGGCTGGTCGGGCTGAGACGGCGTGCCGCAGGCGGTCAGCAGCATGACCAGTGTCAGCAGCCATACCGGCAGCGATCTTTTCCATACTTTCATATCGGTTTCTCCCTTCTCTTACAGGAACTCCACATATTTCAGGCGCAGCCGCTCCTTCAGACTGGCGCTGTGCCAGGTGCGTTCCCATATCTCGTCCTTCAGGCGCAGCACCTGCCGGCGCTGCAACTCCTCCATGGGCTTACCGCTGAACCGAGCCTCCTGCCACAGCCTGGCCGCCGTCAGGTATTCCTCCCGCAGATCCTCATCCATATAGGACACATAGTCCGCAGGCGGGCAGTTCTTTGCCGCCATGCCGCGGGCGCGCAGCACGTCCATCATGTATCGGAAGATGGCGTCGATGGACGCCGCCGCGTCCGCGCCGAAAAAGCCTTCCTTCCGCTTTTTCGTCCTGCGCCGCTCGAAGATGAGCCAGCCCACCAGCAAACCCACCATGCCCGCCGCCAGCAGGACTGCCAGCGTCAGCAGAATGATTAGCCGGTGCTTGAGCCAGAATTCCCGCAGGGCCTCCGTCACCGGGTTTTCCAGCTCCGCGTCATCCAGATTGTCCGCTGTATAGTCCAACGGCGCCTGTCCCACGAGACCAGAGATATTCTGATACTGCTCCACCTTTTCCATGGCGGAGGAAGTGACCGGGATCATACCGGCGCCCGCCATGGCAACCTGCTGTGCATCTTCCAGCATAAACTTCATAAAGGTCCAGGCCGCGTCCTTTTTGCTGCTGGTCGAGGTCATGACGATGTCCTCGCCGCCTACAATGGAGATGCTCCGGCCGTCCACGGAGGGCATCAGCGCCGGCGTATAGGTGTCGAGCTTGTCCTCAGAGCTGAAGAACCAGGGGCCTTCCACGATCATCGTATAGTTTCCGGCTTCAATGCCGCCCCATCCATCGGGCTGCTCTCCCATAATGGCGGGGCCAATGACGCCGTCCTTGTACCATCCCACGATGGTATCCAGCGCCTTCACCGTGTCCGCTCCGTTCAGATAGCCGGAAGCCGTCGTATAATCCCCGTCGGTGACGGAACCGCCCAGGGTCCAGATAAACGGGAGCATCGCCCAGTTATAGGAGCCGGACACGGCAAACAGCCATTTTTCCTCAGCGGGGTCGGTTTTGTCCAGAGCACCCATCAGCGCATCCAGCGTCTCAGGCGGTGCGTCAAAGCCATACTCCTGAAGCACTGCATTGTTATATACGGCAACGGTGGTGTTGGCATTGAGGGGAAGGCCGTAATTCTGCCCCTTGTAAAGTGTGGTGCTCATGGAGCCGGGCATAATGCCGGCGGATATGTCGTCAAACTCTGCATAATCGTTGAGACATTCCAGAGCACCCAGCTTTGCCATCTGGGAAACCCATGTCAGATCCAGACGGATCACATCCGGGGCAGCATCCCCTGTAACGGCGGTGATCAGCTGCTCGTCCAGCCCCTCATAGGGCATCCGGATGGCGTTTACCTTGATATTCGGGTACTGCTGTTCAAACGCAGTCAGAACGCTCTCCGTAAAGATTTTTTCCTCACCTTCGCTGTAAGAATGCCAGAAGGTGATCTCAACCGGTTCCTGAGTATCCGGCGTCTCTGCGGACGGGTTATTCTCCGTCTGCGCAGGGGCGGCATTTGCCTCCGTACCCGGATTCTGCGGGGTGTCCTTTGCACAGGCCGACAGGGAGAGCAGCATGGCTGCCGCAAGAATGAACGCTAAAATTTTCTTCTTCATATGGTTTCCTCCGTTCAATTTTAAAGTGTGGGATAAATGTCCGCTGCTGTGTTTGCTATCACCATGAAAAGATTCTGTTTTAAAGGAAATCCCCTCCAATCTCTCAATTGTAACTGGTTACATTTTTGAGTAAAAAAACGCGCTTTATTTATTCACGCATTTTTGTTGACCCCCTCTCGCCAAGTGGAAACACACTCTAAACTTTTTTGTATAGACCGTTTGATTCCATTTGGCTTTATTTGATACCAGTTATCCCAATCCTACGGGGTATCCGACTTTCTGCTATCAAAAAGCTATCAGGGGATGCTATCAATAGCTTATACTTTTGATAGTATGGTTCTACGGCGTCGCCGTGATGTTCCGAAAGGTCTGTGTCAAAACGCAAATTTTTCTTCACGCGCGAAAGCTATGAAATCAATACATTCAATATTATAGGCAGCACAAACATCAGGGATTTTGGGCGAATTTATATTATGCGTTGGGACCTCTTCTGTCACCACTTTGCAGTTTTGTTGTTTTGCAAGAGCAATAACAAACGGATCAGCGGAATTTTTCTTTTTTCCTCCTTCTATGAGTCCGCGGTGCGTGGAAAGAATGGCTCTGACATCCTGCTGCACTGGAATATCCGATGGAAGGAAGCACTTTTGCCGTGCCTTCGCCCATTTTTCCAGATCATCGCCGCCAATCATGATCTCATCATAAACTTCTTGGCTGGAAATAATCGTACCATCATCCATCAGTTCGCCGATTTTGACCCAAAGAGATGGAAATACATCAAGTGGTTGCCGCCGTTGAAGATTGATAAAAATGTTGCTATCAAACACATATTTAGCCATCAGTAGCACCACCTTTCAACGGCTTCGAAATGTTTAACTCGCAGCCCCAAAAGGTAATTGCTTGCCTCTCGCGGAGTGAGTTTCTCTGCGTGATATGCAGACATAACAGCTTTCGTGTACAGCTTTCCTACTTGAGTTCCTTTATCAAGTGCTGGAGGGAGAAATCCATCTGTTTTCTTTTTTTGTTTATAAGCGCGGTATTCATCAGTATATCTATTCAAAATATCAAAATAATCGGACTTCCCAATAAAATCAATGTCCCACAATCTGTGCAAAATGACTTCTCTGCTAACAGCAAAATCTCTGGCTAATGCACTAACATAGGTATCATCAATCCCATATTGCTGCATCAGGAAGAAGTTTTTGTTTCTTTTCAACTGAACAGTTGGAACCAGGGCTAATCCGGCAATCTTGTTACAGAACAATTCTGTTTTGTCTGCTTGACCGGGATCTTGGCTCATATTATTGCAAATACCAGATGTTCGCGTCATAATATGAACCAGCTCATGTAGCAGAGTGAACAATCTTGCGCTTGGTTCATCTTTTCGGTTAAGTGCAATAATTGGGAAAGTGTCGTAGGCTACGGACAGCCCTCGCATTTCTTCGGGCTGAACCTTTGCTGCTTGAAAAATCAGAAAATCCTGCTCTTCCAGTTTGGAAATGCAATACGAGAGTGCTGCTTCCGGTTTTCTGAATTTGATCTGTACAGCATCTGTCAAAGATAAAAAGTTTCTGATCTGCTCAGAAAATCTTTCTTCGCTGGTATCAGGCGAGATGCTCAAAGTACATACAGTCGGTAATATTTCTGCTTCCCCATAAAGGTCAATCATAATATCTCTGCGATCTTCAATGTCTCTGAGAAACCATCTCAACTCACGAGACATTTCCGGAAATCCCCAGTTTCCAAATGTTCTATAATCGGTTTTTTCGAGCCGCTTTGCCCTTTTGGGTACGTCAGGCAAATAGAAAAAAGCAAATGGTACGCGATACTGTTTTGCGAGCTTTTTTGCCTGTGTCAGGGATGGGTGTTCATTTCCGTTTTCCCATGCGCTAACCTTGGCTGCATCGACATTTAATTTCTGCGCAATTTCATCTATAGTGATCCTATCCAGATCTCGCGCCCATTGTAATACTTCTGGGGTTACAATTGCCGGTATGCCTCTTGCCATTGCGTTCAGCTCCTTTCCTCGGAATATATGATATTCTACATCCATATCCGCAACTATTTATGTGCAGATCCGGGTTTCAAAGCTCCAGCAGCATCTCTTTCGCGCGAAGAAAACCTGTACACTGCTGGATGATCCGTTTTTCTACGTCGCTGCTTTTCACCATTCGTTTAATAGTACATTCCCATACGATCAAACACTTAATGCCATGCTCCAGCAATTCTGCTTTCACTGCACTATCCCGTCTGACATTATCATCAAACTTTTTCTGCCAGAATTCCACGCGACTCTTTGGTGTATATGCGTATTTGCAGCCTGGGTGACGATGCCAGAAGCAACCATTGACAAAAATCGCAGTATTATATTTGCGCAGAAAAATATCAGGATGCCCCGGAACAGACTTGTCTGCAATCCGATAACGATAGCCCTGTGCAAAAAGCAGTTTCCGCAGATACACTTCAGGCTTTGTGTTTTTTGATCGTATCGCAGACATATTCTGACTGCGTTTTTCCGGAGAAACAATATCCGCCATCAGAATCCTTCGACCTCGCGCACATAAGAAACGAACTTTGAAAGCGTCCATATTCTGTCCTGACGATCTGCGGGATAGGATGTAATGTATTGTCTGGGAACAACAAGAATAACATTCTCGCTCTGCATTTCGTCCATCTGTGCAGGGGAGATTCCCTGCTGGAGCGTACAGAGATATTTGGGTCTGTCACGCAAACGGTCGGCTTCATTGATAACCTGACGCCAACGATCCTTGCAGGTCGTTTTTGCAGCCAAAGAGATCAGCCTTTCTGTAGGGAAAGTCATATCATGATATGATGCCTGCGAAGGGAAGATAAAGTCCGGTTTCTTGTTGCCCTCTGTAACAGCCTGTGCGGTGTATATGATTTCATTGCCGTCAAAGATTGCAGAAAGGTGATGCTCCAGACTCTTTCCTGCACGGCTCTTTCTGCGGTTCAGAACCATATTTGCCATCGTGATAAATTCGTCTACGGACGTAAATCCGCGTGCGATGGCATCCCCATATCGTGCGTGTTCAATCGCACGAAAAAGTGCATACTCCGTATTTGTCCAGTCGATGATCTTACGGTCAGGATTTGTGCGGATAAATTCAAGATGGTCATATACACGGTTCTGAATGTCACGAGCTGCTGCGGACATTTCTTCTGAGAGAGGAAAATCTACTGTCAGCCCTGCAATAAACTCCTGAATGGCAATCCGTTCCTGCGTTTCTTCCTGCACCCGCCCAGCATCAATCAACTGATTTGTCTCTGTTGGACTGATGCCGAATGCGTCAAGGAACTGGTCGATATCTTCTTCGGAATTCAGTACAAATGCCTGATAATCCTCAGCATCACATTTTGTAAATACAAAAAGCGCCCCTGTATACTCTGGTCGCAGGAAAGGAAAACCGCGCCCGAAGTTTGTAATCCGATACTCGTTTCGAGTACCCTTTCCGTAGTAAATAAAGCGGGTATCTGTTTCAACACCGTCCTGCCATTTGACCTTTACCCATTTTTCCTTGTTCGTCCCCTTGATACCCGGTTCATCAAAAAGGATGGGGATTGACGGCTTTGAAATATAGATTCCCGCCTGATGCCCTCCGGTCAAGCCGGTATCATTTGCCGCGAGAAACTTGCAATAAGCTCTCTGACCGCTCAGAACAGCCTGTATTGCCTGAATTGCGTATCCTTCTGGCATTTATATCACCTTCCTTTGCGGAATATTGGAAAAAGCAATTTCGATTTGCGGGTCAGTATCGAGTTGTTCCAGCTTTGCAACAATCAGCTTTGCGACATCGGACATAAGCGGAACAACAACGGAATTTCCAAACTGTCGATATGCCTGCGTATCCGAAACCGGGATTTTGAAGCTGTCTGGAAAGCCCTGCAATCTCGCACACTCACGCGGTGTCAAACGACGTGGATTCTTTCCGCGCTGTTCGATCAGAATTTCAGAACCGTCTTTATAATAACGAGCGCTGATCGTTCTGGTCACTCCGTCCAAGGGGGCGATTCCGTAGCCAAAACCATTGCCTGCTTCACGGTGTTTTGCAGCATAGTTTTGAAGGTAAATCCAGAGTTTATCTGAAAGAGTATACTTCTCGCTGACCTCTTTTTCAAGAATATCACGCACAACCGGCTGCTTCTTCAAAGGGTGCAGATCAAAAGAAAAACTGATATCCTCTCCATAGCGTTCTTTATCAAAGCCGACAATGACAATACGTTCTCTGTGCTGCGGCACATAGCCTTTTCCGTCAATGATTTGGAAGAATACTTTGTAGTTCAGCTCCCGCAGAGATTCCTGGATAATCTGAAAAGTTCTGCCTTTGTCATGGCTGCAAAGATTTTTGACATTCTCCAGCATAAACGCTTTCGGACGCTTTGCTTTCAGGATACGGCATACATCAAAGAAAAGCGTTCCCTGGGTCTTGTCCTCAAAGCCAGTAGCACGCCCCAAACTGTTTTTCTTTGAAACCCCGGCGATTGAGAACGGCTGACAGGGGAATCCCGCTACAAGAATATCATGATCCGGGATGCTTTCAGCCTGAACCTTTGTAATATCACCGTCCGGTTGCACACCAAAGTTTGCGTAATAGGTCTGCTGGCTGTACTTATTCCATTCGTTAGAATAAACACAGCACCCACCGGCTGATTCGAATGCAAGTCGCATACCGCCAATACCTGCAAATAAATCAATAAAGGTGTACCCATTACAATCCTGAGAAGGTTCTTCCTTTGCCTTGACGAGCATTTGCCTAATTGCTACAGACAGGCAGTCCTGCATGGACTGCCCACTTACTACAGAATAGTCGCTGAGTTCCTTATAAATATCATCATCTACGCGGATGTGAACCTGCTTTGCCATTTTGCTTTCCTCCATCTGGGACAAGAACAATACCTGATTTTTCCCCATTATAACACACCTCTCGTTTGAATTCAATATGATGGGGAAAGGTTATGTACCTGATTTTTCCCCACATGGTTAATGCTCATTTTGCATTTCTCAACCGATTTGTATTTCCTTTGGCAAGCTCGCTTGCTGCGTGACGGCGCTCATCCGAATACGGTGCAGTCAGGCGAACGGCAAACCGTCTGCGGTCAATCTCAAAAGTAAGACCGCCCTGTTCATCATCGTCGGTCTGCTTACACAAATCAGGATATGCCGCCGCGTACTGCGTCAGCCGCTTTTTGAGCGCGGTATTGTGCGTCTGGATTTCGACGGTTTTGCTGGCTTCGTCAAAATAGATGCAGGTCGTTTTCTGCCGCTTGGTCAGTCCAGTTTTCATATTGCCTCCATTTCTGCCTGCTCTACGAAAACAGGTGCATTTTCAAGATTTTTTGTCAGCTCTACACCTGCAAAAGCAGGGAGACTTTTGAATGGGGAGCGCCCGGACGATACGCTGCTCGATCTGGACGCTCCCATTCGATAAAATCCGTTTTTCTCAGCTCAACACGGCATCAGCGGGCATCGTCCCGCAATGCTGCTTTTTCTCTGTGTGGACGGAAGAAATGCCAGAGGTTATTGCGCTGGATCACGTTCTCATAGCGTTGCACTTTTCCGCGAAGCTCTGCGTTTTCGCGTTCCAGATCCGATGTGCGGAGTTTGCTGCGAACGGATTTGTACTCGGAAAGCTCCTGCTTCAGACCGGCAATCTCTTCCTTGAGCCTTGCAATCAGCCTGTTTGCCGCGTCCAGAGCTTTTTGCAGCTTGGATTCCTTTTTCTCGGCTGTAATGTACTTCTTTGCAAGCGTGGACAGGCGTTCAAAATCCTCACGCTCCACGGAAACCTTGCTTGAGAAGGGAACGGACTTCGCCTCAATCTTTTCGATGGCTGCCACATTGACCTGCTGATTCTGAATTTTCTCAATCTGTCTGCCGAGCGTCGCCGCCTGCTGTTCCTGCTGGCGGTTCTGCTCCGTGAGTTCTGCCAACCGTGCCTGCTCCTGCTGCACATTGAACTGCGTCACAGTCAGGTGTTCCTCGGAGCTGCCGCGTTCGCCTCGCTCCACATCGTCATATGTCCC
>URPI01000063.1 GCA_900549705.1 uncultured Eubacteriales bacterium | reverse complement strand
GCTTCCCCCCGGGGGAAGCCAAGAACTCAGAAGACTTTGGCGTACACCATTCAACGGGGCGCAGTACCCTCCGCCGGCGGGCGAATGCGATTCGCTCCTATATTTTGCCATTCCACAAATAAGAAAGGAGAATGTACCTTGATTAAAAATATCATTTTTGACATGGGCGGCGTGCTGATTGTCTGGGACCCGGTGAAGATGCTGGGCCAGCTGCACCTATCCCGGGAGGATGAGACGCTGCTAAACCGGGAGCTGCTGCAAAACCCCATTTGGACAGAGGCGGATGCCGGGTTATATACCGAGGAGCAGCTGGCACAGACGGCCTGTGCCCATTTGCCGGAGCGGTTGCACCAGGCGGCGTGGGCGCTGGTGCAGTGGTATAAGTGGTTCCTGACCCCCATGCCCGGCATGGCGGCGCTGGTACGGGAGCTGAAAGAAAATGGCTACCGCATCTATCTGCTTTCCAATGCGGAAACCAATCTGCGGGGCTATTTCCCGGGGATTCCCGGGTCGGAGTGCTTTGACCGGCTGATGGTCTCCGCCGAGGAGCGGCTTATGAAGCCCTCCCAGGAGATTTATCAGCGCCTGTTCCGGAAATTTGACCTGGACCCCAGCCAGTGCTGGTTTACCGATGACAATGCCCCCAATGTGGAAGCTGCCATTCAGGCAGGGATGAAGGCCGCCCAATTTAGCGGCGATGTGGCGCTGCTGCGCCGAAAAATGCGGGAAGCGGGAATTCGCTGTAAGGAGGAACTGTGATGATGACGCTGGAAGAACTGAAACAGAAAATGGATGCAGCCGGATATGTGTATGACGATACCATGGCAACGGTGCTGTATGTGGCGCTGCTGCTGGGTCGCCCCCTGCTGATTGAGGGCGATGCCGGTGTGGGCAAGACGGAAATTGCCAAGGTGATGGCATCCGCTTTGGGGCGGGAGCTGGTGCGCCTACAGTGCTATGAGGGGCTGGATGAGAGCAAGGCGCTGTATGAATGGAACTATCAGAAGCAGCTGCTTTCCATTCAGGTGAACCGGGATGCCCAGCAGCGGGAGGAGCTGATGGACAGCCTATTCTCCGAGGAATACCTGCTGGAACGCCCGCTGCTGAAATCCATCCGCTCTCAGCAGCCGGTGGTGCTGCTGATTGACGAGGTGGACAAGGCGGACGAGGAATTTGAAGCCTTCCTGCTGGAGCTGCTGTCCGAGCAGCAGGTGACCGTGCCGGAAATCGGCACCATCCGGGCAAAAACCGTTCCCTTTGTGGTGCTGACCTCCAACCGGGCAAGGCCGCTGTCGGAGGCGCTGCGCCGCCGGTGCGCCTATTTGCACATTGACTACCCGGATATGAATAAGGAGCTGGCAATCCTGCGCAAGAAGCTGCCCCATGTGGATGACCGGCTGTGCGCCCAGGTGGCGCTGGCGGTGCAGAAGCTGCGCAGCAACGAGGCAATCCTGAAAAAGCCCTCCATTGCCGAAACCCTGGATTGGGCGGCGGCGCTGGATGCCCTGGGGCTGCGGGAGCTGACCCCGGATGCCATGGCGCAGACGGCAGGCTTCGTGCTGAAAAACAACGAGGATATGCAGCTGCTTTCTCAGCAGGAGCAGCCCGGGGAACACTGCGGTCATTGCCAGGGGCACAGCCATGGTTGACCCTGTGGTATACTTAGAGAAGCTCTCTGCCTTTTCCCGGCTGCTGCGGCTGAAAGGGCTGCCCGTCAGTCCGGCGGAGACGGCGGATGCCGCCCAGACCCTCATTGCCCTGGGGATGGCAGACCGGGAGCAGGTGAAAGCCGCATTGCGGACGGTGTTTGCCAGCTCCCGGGAGGAGCAGCTGGCCTTTGACAGCGTCTTTGAGGGATTTTTCATCACCGAGGAGGAGATGCGCCGCCAGGCGCAGGAGCAGCAGCAGCGGGAGCAGGAGATGGAGCAGCGCCGCCAGGAGGCGGAGCAGGAATTGGAGGAAGTGGGGCAGCAGGCACGGCTGGATAACCGGCAGCGGGAAACCTACATGACCATGCCCCAGGAGGCCAGACAGCGGCTCAAGGATTTTGTGGAGCGCTACAAAAACAACATGGAGCGCAACCCGGGGCTGTATAACGAATTTATCCACTCTGTATTCACAAAGACCATCATGGAGCAGCAAATGCTGATGGAGTCGGCGGGGGAACAGTGCATGGAAGCTGACCCGGAGGTGGGTATCCTCTACCGGGATTTGGGGGCGTTCCAGGATACGGAAATCCCCAAGGCCATTGCCATCATCCAAAGCATTGCCAAGCAGATTAACGGCGAGCTGTCCTCCAAGCGAAAAAACAAGGCGCATTCCGGTAAGCTGGAATTCCGCCGCACCATCCGCAAGGGACTGGAAACAGGCGGCAGCTTTCATACCCTGTGCTACCGGAAAAAACGGATGCACCGCAAGCGCCTGGTGATTTTGTGCGATGTGTCCGGCTCGATGATTCAGTTTTCGGAGTTTGCCCTGCGGTTTATCCAGTCGCTGAACCAGGTGTCCGACAGCTCCCGGGTGTTTCTGTTTTCCGAGCATATGGTGGAGGCGGATGTTTACTGTCTGCACAATATGGACATCTTCCGCAGCTTCGTGCGGGATTCCGGCATCTATGGCAGAGGCACGGATTTGGGAACGGCGCTGGAAGAATTGTGCGCCCAGCGTCCCCCGGTGCTGGGGCAGGGGTCAACCCTGATTATCCTGTCAGACAGCAAAACCATCGACCAGAACCGTGCCGTCCGGGCGGTGCTGGAAGCCAAGCGTCAGGCAGGACGGGTGATTTGGCTCAACCCGGTGCCGGAGAACAAATGGCAATATCTGCGCAGCATTCAGACCATGGCGGCGCTGGTGCCCATGGTCAGCTGCTCCACCCTGCGGGAGCTGGCGGCGGCTTGCCGGAAGCTGGCGGAGTATTGACTTACCTGCCGGGAAAGACGAAATAGTGCCTAAAAAACCGATGGAATTCTTGTGTAAAACCCCGCCTTGCAAAGAAAATCATGGAATGATACCATAATAGCGGGGTGCGATAGGCCGAAGCGACCTGTCCTTCATTGTCGTTATTGCCTGACCGGGCTGTAACATATTATTTAGGGAGGTATTTTTATGAAAAAGTTCCTGTCCATGATGATGGCACTTGCCATGCTGGTTGCCTGCTGCACCTGTGCAGTTGGCTCTGCAAAGGCCGATGCCGGTGTGATTACCAAGGCCGCTCTGGTGACCGACGTGGGCACCATTGATGACGAGTCCTTCAACCAGGCCTGCTGGCAGGGCGTGGAGGCATGGTGCAAGGCAAATAACATCGAGTACACCTACTATCAGCCCACCGAAGATTCCACCGATGCCCGCGTGCTGTCTGTTGCTCAGGCCGTCAACGAGGGCGCCAATGTCGTTGTTATGCCCGGCTACCTGTTCGGCGCCACTGTTCTGACCGTGCAGGACGAGTTCCCCGATGTGTATTTCATCGCGGTTGACGTTGCTGCCGGTGACCTGACCCTGGACTACAGCACCTTCTATGATCCCAGCGCCAACGTGGCCTGCATGACCTTCTCCGAGGAGCAGGCCGGCTTCCTGGCTGGCTACGCAGCCGTGAAGGAAGGCTACACCAAGCTGGGCTTCCTGGGCGGCATGGCCGTTCCCGCCGTCATCCGCTATGGCTACGGCTTCGTGCAGGGCGCTGATGCCGCTGCCAAGGAAATGGATGTCAAGGTGGAAATGAACTACACCTACGGCGGCCAGTTCAACGGCTCCCCCGAAATCACCGCCAAGATGGAAGGCTGGTATCAGAAGGGCACCGAGATTGTGTTTGCCTGCGGCGGCGGCATTTACACTTCCGCCCTGGAAGCAGCCGAGAAGAATGGCGGCAAGGTTATCGGCGTTGACGTTGACCAGAGCTATATCTCCAAGCTGATTGTGACCTCTGCCATGAAGCAGCTGCAAAACGTCACCGAGCTGATGCTGGACACCCTGAACAAGGGCGAATGGGAAACCTATGGCGGCAAGGTGACTAACTTTGGCCTGCTGGAAGGCGAGTATGTGGGTCTGCCCACCGATACCTGGAGCATGGAGCACTTCACCGTTGACGAGTACAACGCAGTGAAGGAGCAGATTCGTTCCGGCGAAATCGAGGTCAGCAACTCCACCGAGGCCATGCCCGAAGTGAGCATCACTGTTAATGAAATTGCCTGATTGACACATCCTCAATAAACGCACAGCCCCCGGAAGCAAACCGCTTCCGGGGGCATTGTTTTTGATGGAGAAATGAATTTGTGATGGCCTGAGGCAATCGTTACGGAACCAGCAGATTATCCCATCCCAGTACGTCGCATTGCTCACTGCTGTCCAGTCCGGTCGCAACTACGGAGCCATCCGCTTTCAGTCCGACAGTGTGCCAGGCGCCGGCAGAGATGGCCACAATATCCGTCCAATCACCGACGTTGCACTGACCGTACTCGTTGTGTCCCACGGCAACCACAGTGCCGTCCGCTTTCAGTCCAACGCTGTGGTAATAGCCGGCAGAAACGGCGGTGATGTTTTCCCAGTCCAGCACATCGCACTGGTTTTCGTCATTGCTGCCGGTGACAAGCACTTTGCCATCCCGGGTCAACCCCAAGGTGTGAGCACCTCCGGCAGAGACCATTTGCAGATTTTTCCACCCGCCCACATTGCACTGCTTTCGGTCGTTGCTGCCTGCGGCAACAGCGGTGCGGTCAGCACACAATCCCACGGTGTGATTCCGTCCGGCACTGATGGCAATGATATCCCGCCAGCCGTCCAAATCAATGCGCCCGTCATTGGGGCAGCCCAGGCCAATCACCCGGCCATTGGACTTGAGTCCAACGGTGTGCCACTGTCCGGCGGAAATGGCAACCATGTTCCGCCAGTCGTCCACATCGCAGCGGCCATCGCCGTTATAACCGGCGGCGACTACGGTTCCGTCGGCTCGCAGTCCCAGCGTGTGAGCCCATCCGGCAGAGACCGAGGTGATATTCAGCCAGGAACCCACCTGGCACTGCTTTTCCTGGTCGTTGCCCACGGCGTTTACCATATGGTCAACCCGCAGGGCGGCGGTAGACCGGCCACCGGCGCTGATATATTCCGGCTGCACAATGCTGGCCCACAGCGCGTTGCTGCGCTCACGGGCATCGCTGTAGTCCCGCAGTCCGCCGAAGATGGCAGCGGCACGGCTGGAGTCACCGGCGTTCAGCAGAACCTCTGCCTGCTGATACCAGTCCTCCTGAATGTTCTGCGCCCGTACAGCCGAATCCTTAAAGGTGCCCAGTGCCTGAAATGCCTCAATGGCTTCTTCGTGGTTGCCTGCCTCCAGCATGGTTTCGGCGGCCTCATAGTTTTGCTGGGGAATCCAGTATTCTTGGATAAAAAGACGGCCGGACACCGCCAGTGCAGCCACCACTGCCACCGTTATTGCTGCCCGCCGGAAGAATTTCACCCGTCGTCCCTTGCGGTGCGCCTGGTTTGCTTGCAGGGTTTGGCACTGCTGTACCAGCGCATCGGCATTCCGCCAGCCGGGGAGCTGCTGGAACAGGGCGGCAGCCTCCGCTGCCTTTTTGTGCTCCATGGCCTTTATCGCCGTGCGGTAGATGCCGTCCTTGCGCAGATTCTCCGCTTGCTTCAGGCATTCCTGCACCTGCGCTCTGGAATCCTTATAGTCGTTCAATTTGGCAAACAGCTGGGCAGCCTGGCGGTATTGCGCTTCGCTGGCGGCTGCTGTCATGACGGTGCGGGCCTGTAGGTAGGCTGTTTCAATTTTATCAAGCTGAGATTTGCGCTGAATCTGCTTAACGCTGGAAAGCAGGTATTTTTTTACGGTAACGTTTGCTGATTGCAGCGCCTTTGCATAATATTCGCTTTGGCTGATATCCTGGCCGCAATTCGGCAGTTCTTTGGGGGTGGCGCAGCGGAACTGTGCCAGCAGCCGCCCGAGGCTTGCCATGTCGTTTTCGGGCTGCTTCTCCAATGCCTGGGCAAAGCAGCCGTCTGCTTCCTCCCAGTTCTTCTGCCCCAGCTTTTCAAAACCCTGCTTCACCAAGGTGTCGGGGGGCAGGGGAGCGTTGGGTTTTGGTGCGGGAGGGATGGATGCTTCCGGTGGGGGTGTCGCAGGG
This sequence comes from uncultured Eubacteriales bacterium, assembly GCA_900549705.1. Taxonomy (GTDB): domain Bacteria; phylum Bacillota; class Clostridia; order Oscillospirales; family Oscillospiraceae; genus Faecousia. The sequence continues at coordinate 5,123 of URPI01000063.1, read as the reverse complement.
GCAGCCTCTGGAATGCCGGCATCGGAGGAATCAGGCGCAGCCATGGCCTGTGCAATGCGGCGTGCTTCCTTTTCATACAGCAGCTGCACGGCACCGCCGGAGAAGGAGATGGCGGCTAGATAGTCGCTGCTTTCCAGAAAGTTTCCGCTGGTTGGCCGGAGCACGGCGGGGTGGTAAACGCCGTCCTCCTCGTAATATTGTACACCAAACCGGCACAGGGCACTGCACCAGCAACTTTCGGCATCGGTTTCGTCCTGGGACAGAAGCTTCTGGTAAATGGCCAGGGCCTTGTCAAACTGCCCCGCTCTGCGAAAATAATTGCCCGCATTATAGGCAGAAGCATATTGCTTATCGGTATTTTTGGGCAGCGTCATCATTGCACCGCAGCTGGTGCAGGTTCCCAGCTGGTTTTCCGGGAAGGGGGAGATGTTCCCGCCGCAGTATTTACATTTCAGAATTGCCAAGCGCGCTCACCGCCTTTGATTGTCATTCAAAAGTCATTATATGGGGGAGATGGACGAAAGTCAACGTTTTTTCAGTGACGCTGCGGACATCGCATGGATACGTTGGTGCCCTAACCCGCCCGGTGACGATACTGTACGCCAAACCGTTGGATTTTGACAGTATGTCAACGGGCACATTCACGGCGCGAAGCGCCTTCAACTCTAAAAGAATGCCCGTTCTATCTTCGTCATATCCGGCAGGGCACCGATATAAAGTGAGCATGGGTGCAAATGCGCAAAAAATTTTGCGGTAATTTGCAGAAAAAAAGAATTTCATCTTTATTTCCGAAAAAGGGGAGTGTATAATAAGCTCAAATTTCCTTGATGGAGGGATGACGATGCGCATTGTGGTGAAAATTGGCACATCCACCCTGACCCATGCCACGGGTCATCTGAACATCCGGCGGGTGGCAGAGCTGTGCCGGGTGGTCAGTGACATCAAAAACGAGGGACACGAGGTGATTCTGGTGTCCTCCGGTGCCATTGGCATGGGCGTGGGGAAGCTGGGGCTGCGTCAGCGCCCAACAGACATCCCAACGAAGCAGGCAGCCGCCGCGGTGGGGCAGTGTGAGCTGATGTATACCTATGACAAGCTGTTTGGCGAATATCACCATACTGTGGCGCAGCTGCTGATTACCGGTGAAGATGTGGCCAGCGAAAAGCGCCATCGCAATTTCAGCAATACCCTCAATAAGCTTTTGGAGCTGGGGGCGATGCCCATCATCAACGAGAATGACACCGTCGCCACAGAGGAAATCGTGATTGGCGATAACGATACGCTGGCAGCCATTGTGGCGGAAAGCGTGAAGGCACAGCTGCTGGTGCTGCTGTCGGACATCGATGGCCTTTATACCTCCGACCCGCGCAAAGATGCGACGGCTTCGTTGATTTCCGAGGTGCGGGTGCTGGACGATTCCGTGAAAGCACTGGCCGGGGTCAGCGGCAGTGAGCAGGGCACCGGCGGCATGATTACAAAGCTACAGGCGGCGGAAATCTGCATGGGCTGCGGCTGCGACATGGTGATTGCCAACGGCAATGACCCGGAGCATCTGTATGATATTCTGGAAGGAAAGCAGATTGGAACAAGATTTGTGTCCGGCGGAAAGGAGCAAAACCGATGACGGCATTACTGACGGCGGCAAGAAATGCCAAATCAGCGGTGGGGCAGCTGACCACCGAGCAGAAAAATGAAGCCTTGCTTGCCATGGCGGATGCCCTGGAAGCCCGGCAGACGGAAATCCTGGCGGCCAATACCCGGGATTTGGCCGCCGCCCAGGGACACATCAGCGCGGTGATGCTGGACCGTCTCCGCCTGACCCCGGCACGGATTCAGGCAATGGCACAGGGCATCCGGGAGGTGGCTGTGCTGCCCGACCCGGTGGGGCGGGTGCTGGAGGAGCACACCCGCCCGGATGGGCTGAACATCCAAAAGATTTCTGTTCCCATGGGCGTGATTGCCATTATCTATGAAAGCCGCCCAAACGTCACCAGTGATGCGGCTGCGCTGGCGCTGAAAAGCGGCAATGTGTGCATCCTCCGGGGCGGCAAAGAGGCAATCTGCTCCGCTGCTGCCATTGTGGATGCCTTGAAAGCAGGGCTAAAAAAGGCGGGTATCACAGAAAACGCGGTGAACCTGGTGACGGACACCTCCCGGGATTCTGCCACGGCGCTGATGACGGCTCAGGGCTATGTGGATTTGCTGATTCCCCGGGGTGGCGCGGGGCTGATTAACGCCTGTGTGCGCAATGCAACCGTCCCCTGCATCGCTACCGGTACGGGCATTTGCCATGTGTATGTGGAAAAAAGTGCCGACCAGCAGATGGCGCTGAACATCATTGAAAATGCCAAAACCAGCCGCCCCAGCGTGTGCAACGCGGAGGAGGTGCTGCTGGTGGATAAAGCCATTGCTGCTGAATTTTTGCCCAAGCTTTATAAGCGCCTGGTTGCAGACCGGGTGCAGCCGGTGGAGCTGCGGCTGGATGCGTTCGCTCAGAGCATTATCCCCGGCACTGCTGCGGGGGACAGGGACTTTGACACGGAATTTTTGGACTATATTCTTGCCGTTGCCTGTGTAGAAGATGTGGAGGAAGCAATCGCCCACATTGCGGCGCATTCCACCGGCCACAGTGAGGCCATTATCACAAGCGACAAAGCAGCGGCGCAGAAATTCACAGCCTGTGTAGACAGTGCGGCGGTGTATGTCAACGCCTCCACCCGGTTTACCGATGGCGGTGAATTTGGGCTGGGGTGCGAAATGGGCATTTCCACCCAGAAGCTCCATGCCAGAGGCCCGATGGGCTTGCGGGAGCTGACCACCTATCATTATATTATCCACGGAAACGGACACATCCGGTAAAGGAGGGGCAGTATGAAGTATGGATTTTTAGGCTGCGGCAACATGGGCGGCGCACTGGCAAAAGCCTTGCGCAAGACGACAAGTGATATTCTCATTACCGACCGCAGCGGAAAGGCTAAGGCGTTGGCAGCCGAATTGAGCATTCAATATGCTTCTGCGGAGGAGATTGCAGAAACCTGTGACCGCATTTTTCTGGCCGTGAAGCCCCACATGATGGCGGATTTGCTGCGGCCCTTGCAGCGTGTGCTGCAAATTCGTAAGCCCTTGCTCATTACCATGGCGGCGGGGCTGACCATGGCGCAGATTGAGCAGATGGCAGGCGGTGCACTGCCGGTCATCCGCATCATGCCCAATACACCGGTGGCAGTAGGGGAGGGGATGACCCAATATTGCTGCAACGCACAGGTGTCCCGGCAGACGGTGCAGGAATTTTTGCAGGATATGCGGTATTCCGGTCATCTGGACGAATTGGAGGAACGGCTGATTGATGCGGCCAGTGCCCTGTCCGGCTGTGGTCCTGCCTATATGTACCTGTTCATTGAGGCACTGGCGGACGGCGCGGTTGCCTGCGGCATTCCCCGGGGAAAGGCCATGGAATATGCGGCGGCAACCATGGCGGGGGCAGCGCAGATGGTGCTCACCACCGGGCTGCACCCCGGGGCACTGAAGGATGCCGTTTGCTCCCCCGGCGGCAGCACCATTGCCGGTGTGCGGGTGCTGGAGCAGCACGGTTTCCGGGGAGCAGCCATGGACTGCGTGGCGGCGGCCTATGAGAAAAATAAATTGCTTGGAAAATAAGGAGATTATGAAAATGGAATATCGGATTCTTGGAAAAACCGGCCTGCGGGTGTCCAGGGTTGGCCTCGGCGGCATCCCCATTCAGCGCATTGATGCCCTGGGGACGCGGGAACTGCTGCGGGTGATGATGGCAGAGGGCATGAACTATATCGATACCGCCCGCGGCTACACCGTCAGCGAGGAGTATCTGGGCTTTGCGTTGGAGGGCATTCGGGAGCATTTTGTTCTTGCCACCAAGGGCAGAGCTACCACAAAAGAGGAGATGGCAGCGGACATTGACCGCAGTTTGCACAATCTGCGCACCAATTACATTGACCTTTACCAGTTCCATAACCCTTCGGATGCTGCTCTTGACCAGATTCTTGCCCCCGGCGGCGCACTGGAGGCCATGCTGGAAGCAAAGCAGGCCGGAAAGATTGGCCACATTGGTGTGACAGCCCACTCTGTGGAGGTGTTCCGCCGCCTGCTGCAGCTCGATTGGGTGGAAACCGTTATGTTCCCTTATAACATTGTGGAAAATCAGGCGGAGGAGCTGATTGCTCAGTGCGCCGAAAAGAACATCGGCTTCATCTGCATGAAGCCCCTGGCTGGCGGTGCGATTGAAGATGGCCGCCTGGCACTGCGCTATATTGCAGCCAATCCCAACGTGACACTGGTTATCCCCGGCATGGCAGAGCCAAAAGAGGTAGAAGAAAATGCTGCTGCCGTGGCGGATGCCGCGCCCCTGACCCAGCAGGAACGGGAGCAGATGCAGCAGGTAAAGGATAGCCTGGGCACCCAGTTCTGCCGCCGCTGCAATTATTGTGCCCCCTGCACTGCGGGAATCAGCATCCCCAGCGCGTTTCTGTTTGAGGGTTACCTTTCCCGCTACGGCCTGGCGGACTGGGCGAAAGAGCGCTACGCTACGCTGGCGCACACTGCCAGCGAGTGCGTTGAGTGCGGTCTGTGCGAGGAGCGCTGCCCCTATCATCTGCCCATCCGGGAAATGATGAAGCGCACCGCAGAGAAATTTGGCTATTAAAAAAGCGACTCCTCCGGGCAATAAAACCCGGAGGAGTGCAATTCTTGTTATGGATTTTTCTTCCTGATAAAGAGAATAATGCCAATGATGACGGCGGCAAAAATGACACCGGCGACTAGCTCCCAGACGGAGCGTTTGCCGGAAAGGAAAATTTCCGTGGGACTGTCCGCACCGCCAATGATTCCAATGGTGTGAAACGGCATAGGATGCCTCCCTTCCTGAAAGCGTGTTGTTTTTTCTGTTTTGCATTGGTTCAATTATACCGCAAAGCAGAGCAAATTTCTACCTTTTTCTTTTGTATTTCGCCCTTTTCGGAATTGTGTGCCCACTGAAAACGAGCCTATAAACATGCATTCACAATGCATAAAAACACGTTCCGGCTATTTCCCCCACATTGAAATATACACTTAGATAACGTATAATACGAAATATATTTTGGGGAGGA
>URPI01000062.1 GCA_900549705.1 uncultured Eubacteriales bacterium | reverse complement strand
GCAGGGCGCTTTTTGCCGGCAGCGTGTTTTTTATCGACAGGTTGCTTCTTTTCTTTTGAAAATAACATTGTTTTCCTCCTGAGGAAATGGAATAAAAACGGTGTTCATTTGTAGGGGGATAGAGCGGTTCGGTGAGCGAAACCAGCTTCCCGCACGGATTGTAGGGGCGGATAGTATCCGCCCGAAGGTTGCGGGTGCGAGCTGTTCGGTGAATGGTACAATGTTGGATGTTGTTCCGTTCGACCGGGTGCTATCGAATATCCGGGGTTTCGGGCGGATGCTATCCGCCCCTACAGCTGCGGCGGCAAAGCCGCCGACGGGTCGACTGATAGTCGACCCCTACAGTGGTGCGCAGCACTCAACCGCGTGCTGTCGAAATCCGGGGTTAGATTACTTCTTCGCCAAATCCTCTACAATATTGCAGATACGGTCGGTGCTGTCCGGCAGCACCATAGAGCACAGATTCCTGCCCATTTCGGCGCGGCGCTGAGGGTCAGCCAGCAGCTCCTTCACCGTGGCGTAAAGGGCTTCGGGGGTGCAGTCCTTTTCCAGCACCACCACTGCCCCGCCCCGGGCTTCCAGCACTCTGGCGTTCTTCTCCTGGTGGTTATTGGTCACGTTGGGGGACGGAATCAGGATACAGGGCAGCCCCGCCGCCGCAATCTCGTTGCAGGTTGAAGAACCGGCACGGCTAATCATCACGTCCGCCGCCGCCATCACAGTGGGCATATTATAAATATACTCCCGCATATCAATGCTTTCGGCTTTCTCCGGGTCAACTCCCTTTTCCTTCACCAGCCCCGGCATCCACTCCCAGCCGAAGCTGCCGGTGGCGTGGACATGGCGGAAGGGGAAGCCCTCCTCCTGCTCCATGCGGAACAGCTCTGCCACGGTCTGGTTCATTACTTTGGCACCCAGGCTGCCGAACGCAGAGAGCACCATTGGCTCGTCGCCAATGCCCAGCTCTGCCCGCGCCTTCCGGCGGTCACCATAGAGGAACTCCTGGCGCACCGGCATCCCCACCACCTCCACCTTGTCGGGGTTGGGGTACATCTTTTTGCTCTCCTCGAAGCACACCAGCACCCGGTCGGCCAGCTTGGAAGCCAGCTTGGTAGTGACACCGGGAACGGCTTTGCTCTCGTGGACACACACGGGAATTTTCATGGAGGATCCGGCATACAGCGCCGGGAAGCTGGCGTAGCCGCCGGTACCGATGATGACATCGGGCTGAAACTCCCTGAAAATCCGCTTGCATTCCTTGACCGCATCCAGCACGCACTTGACGGCGTGGACATTCTGTCGGATTCCCTGGGCATTGAGCTTCCGACTCAGGCCGGAGCCCGGCAGGGTTTTCAGCTCGTAACCCGCCTGGGGCACCAGCTTTTCCTCCATATGCCCCTGAGCACCGATAAACAGAATCTTGCAGTCGGGGTGACGCTGGCGCATCATGTTGGCAACGGCCAGGGCGGGGTTGATATGCCCGGCGGTGCCGCCGCAGGTAAAAATCAGATTCATGGTTCATTCCTCCAAAATTTTTCTTTCACCGCGATGCCGGGAAATGCTGAGCACGATGCCCATCTCCCCCAGGTTCACCGCCAGCGCCGTCCCACCGTAGGAGAAGAAAGGCAGCGCGATTCCCGTGGATGGCAAGAGATTGGTCACCACCCCCAGGTTCAGCACCGCCTGCACGGCAATCAGGGTGACAAGCCCGGATGCCAGGACGGTGGAGAAGCGATCCTGGGCGTGCAGGGCAATCCAATAGCCCCGCAGAATCAGCGCAGAAAACAGCATAACAATTGCTGCCGCGCCGAAAAAGCCCAGCTCCTCGCAGATAACCGCGAAGATATAGTCGTTATATTGAAAGGGCAGATAGAGATATTTCTGCCTGCTTTTTCCAAATCCAAGGCCAAAAAGCCCGCCGGAACCGATGGCATAGAGACTTTGCAGGATTTGGTATCCCGTGTCTCCGGGGTCACGTTCCGGGTGAAGCCAGGCCGTAATGCGGTCGCCTGCATAGCCCATGAGGCTGACATAGACCACCACGAACACCGCCGCCGCCCCTGCTCCTGCCAGGAGCCACCGGGCGCGGGTGCCCGCCACAAACATCATCACCACGCCCACCATGCCCATAAGCAAAATGGCGCTGAGGTGTTTTTCCAGTGCCAGGGGAATCAGGATGCCCAGCATCGCAGTTCCGAAGCCCAGCACGCCGAAGCGGAATTTCTCTGCCCGCGCCCCATAATTGCGGGTCAGGCGGGCAAACATCAGAATCATGGTGAATTTTGCAACCTCCGAGGGCTGGAACTGGATGCCCCCCAGGTTAATCCACCGCCTTGCGCCGTTGACGGATTGGCCGATGACCAGCACGCTTAGCAGCAGCGCAATGCTCAGCCCATACAGTGGCCAGGCCAGCCGATACCAGAAGCTTGCGGGGATCCGGCTGAAGGCAGCCATGGCGACCAGACCGATGGCAGCGCATAAGGCCTGCTTTTGCAGATACCGGGTGGCGCTGCGGTAACCGGTATCGTACCGGCTCTGGGCGGAGCTGGCGGAATAGAGCATGGTCAGCCCCACCGTAAGCGCCAGCAGCACCAGAATCAGAAAGATGTAATCAACGCTTCCTTCCGCCGGAACCCGGCGGCGGTTCTCTTTGGCACGCAGACGGTTCTCTGCTGCCATAAAGTCCCTCCTCGGCGGCAATATCGCATACGCCCTGTAGGGGTCGACTCATAGTCGACCCGCCCGCTTGCGGAACAGAGCGGTTGAATGAATGGTATCAGCTTCCCGTGCGGGACTGTAGGGGCGGATCGCATCCGCCCGAAGCTTGCGCAACTGAGCTGTCCGTTGAATGGAATAATGTTGGACGCTGTTCCATTGAACCGGGTGCTATCGGGCATCCGGGGTTGCGGGCGGATACGATCCGCCCCTACGGCACTCAATGGAGCAGACCCGAAATGCCATACCACGCCAGCACACACATGAGGGCGCTGACGGATGCAAAGGAGATAACAATCTTCTCCTCCTTCCAGCCGCACATCTCAAAATGATGGTGGATGGGTGCCATCTTGAACAGCCGCTTGCCATGGGTGGCCTTAAAATAAGAAACCTGCAAAATCACGGACAGTGTCTCGCAAATATACACAAAGCCCACCAGAATCAGTACCAGGGGCATATCCAGGGCAAAGGACATGGCGCACACCACGCCGCCCATAAAGAGCGAGCCGGTATCGCCCATAAACAGCTTTGCCGGATGCCAGTTCAGGCTCAGATAGGCCAGCAGTCCGCCAATCATGGCAGCGGGCATCAGTGCCAAATCATAACGCTTCATGGCAAGGCTGGCGGCGGTGAAGAATACCATCACCGGGATGGTGACAGAACTGCTCAGGCCGTCGATGCCGTCGGTCAGGTTCACGGCATTGTCGCAGCCCACCATGACGAACATGGAAAACACGATGTACACAGGCAGGGGCAGATACAGCGTCACATTCACAAAGGGAATGTACAGGTCGCAGGTCAGGCTTCCGGTGCGATAGAGCACATACACGAAGATAGCGGATACCGCCATCTGGAGCATTGCCTTCTGAATGGCGGTCAGCCCCAGATCCCGCTTGTATTTGACCTTGCAGAAATCATCCAGAAAGCCCACAATGCCAAAGGAGAACGCCAGCAGCCACACATAAAACGGGGTGTAATCCGTCATCCAGGGCAGATTTCCCAGCAAGCACAGCAGGGTTGAAAAAATAAACATCAATCCGCCCATGAGGGGGGTTCCGGCCTTATTATTGTGCCAGGTAGGGCCGATGTCCCGGACGGACTGCCCAGCCTTGAGGGCGTGAAGCACCGGCAGCAGCAGCCGGATGATGATGCCTGCCAGAATGCAGGAGCATGCGCCTGTGATTACAGCGCGAAGCAAAGGTGTCATGTTCAGTTTCCTTCTTTCTTATCTGTCAGAAATGCATCCAGGATTTTCTCCATGTGCATTCCGTGGCTGCCCTTGACCAGCACCACATCTCCGGGTGCCAGCATCCGCTTGAGAGCGGCAATGATTTTATCCATTTCGGTAAAAGCCTGGGCGCGGTATTCCTCCATTCCGCCGGTGATGCAGCCGCCAACCACCCGGGAGGCATTGGGCCCATAGGCATACACCAGGTCGCTGTTGGCGGCAGCCAGTCTGCCCACCCGGTAGTGCTCCGCCGGGGTGCAGGCTCCCAGCTCCAGCATATCACCCAGCACCGCCACCCGCCGCCCGGGCTTGGTGCCCAGCACCTTGAGGGCACCCTCCATGGATTCCGGCCCGGCGTTGTAGCAGTCCTTGATAAAGGTGATGCCGTTGATTTCAAGAATTTCCTGCCGCCCCGCCATATTGCGGAAGCTGTCCAGCCCCGTCCGGATGTCCGATGGAGACACCCCCATGGCAAGTCCCACCGTAATGGCAGCCAGGGCATCGGGCACATAATGGCCGCCCTCCAGATGCAGCTGCACCGGGAAGGAATCGCCGCCGTCATCGTGAACTTCAAAGCGCAGCGTATCCCCGTCCTGGCAAATATCCGTTGCATACACGTTCAGGCTGTCATCGGTACCGAAATAAAGAATGGGCTGGGCGGGCTGCTGCTCCAGGCTTCGCAGCATGGCATCGTCGCCATTGAGCACCACCCGGGCATCGGGTGCCATGCCCTCCAGGATTTCCATTTTGGCTCTGCGGATGCCCTCCTGAGAGCCAAGATGCTCCATGTGCATGGTTCCAATGTTGAGAATCACCGCCAAATCCGGGCGGGCGATCCTGGACAGATACGCCATCTCCCGGAAGTGGTTCATGCCCATCTCCACCACTGCCACCTGGGTGTCCTCCGGCATTCCCAAAATAGCCATGGGCATACCGATGTCATTGTTGTGGTTGGCGGGGGTTTTGGCGGTGCGGAAGGTGGTTTCCAGCACCTGAGCAATCATCTCTTTGGTGGTGCTTTTGCCCACAGAGCCGGTAACGCCCACCACCTGCATTCCAATGCGCATCCGCTCCCGGCGGGCAATTTCGCCAAGCGCCAGGCGGGTATTGGACGCATACACGGCGGGGTAGTCCCCCATCATGCGGGTACACAGCACGGCGGCAGCGCCGCCCGCCATGGCATCGGCAATAAATTCGTGGCCGTCCCTTGCCCCTTGCAGCGCCACAAAGAGCTGGCCGGGCTTGATATTCCGGGTGTCGTTGGTCGCCCCGTCAAACACCACGTTTGCGTATTTTTCTTCCACCGTACCGCCGCACCATTCAGCGGCCTGACGGAGTGTAATTTTACCCATTTTCTTCCCTCAATTCTTTCAGGTGGGCAGCAACCTCTTCCCGTTCATCCAGATGATGCTTGATACCATCAATTTCCTGGTAGGTCTCATGCCCCTTCCCTGCAAGTACAATTATATCATCTTTTTTTGCAATGTCCATAGCGTATCTGATGGCCTTGCGGCGGTCTTCTATTACAGTGTATTCCCCCAGCTCCGGTGTTACGCCCCTCAGAATGTCCTCAATGATTGCCATGGGCGCTTCGGTTCTGGGATTATCAGAGGTAATAATGGCGAAATCCGCACATTTTACCCCAATTTCCCCCATAATCGGGCGTTTCAGGGGGTCGCGGTCACCACCGCAGCCAAACACGGAAATGAGCCTTCCCTTGCAGAAATCCCGCACGGATTTGAGAACATTTTCCAGCCCGTCCGGGCTGTGGGCATAATCAATAATGACCGTGTAGGGCACCCCCGGCGTTGGAACCACCTCAATGCGCCCCTTCACCCCCCTGACACCCGCCACGGCAGCGGCGGCAGCCTCCAGGGGAACCCCCAGGCACATGGCCGCTGCCAGCACCGTCAGGGTATTGTACACGGTAAACCGCCCGGGGATGGGCACAGAAACATCCGCCCGGCTTTCCCCGCAGACGGCGGTGAAACGGATGCTGTCGGAATGCAGCTCCACCGCCTCCGCCCGCAGGTCAGCATTCCCGTGGACAGAAGTGGTCAGCACCGGGCAGGCTGCTGCCGCCATCATCCGGGGTGCATAGGGGTCATCCACATTGACCACTGCCTTGCTGCACCGGCGGAACAGCTCTGCCTTGGCATCGCAGTAATCATCCATGGTCTTGTGAAAATCCAGGTGGTCTTCGGTGAGATTGGTAAATGCCGCCACATCGTAATGAATGCCGCCGATGCGCTCCAGGGCAATGGCATGGCTGGAAACCTCCATCACCACATGGGTGCAGCCCGCTTCATACATCCGGGCAAACAGCGCTTGCAGCTCAAAGCTCTCCGGGGTGGTGCGCTCTGTTGGGAGCACCTCATCCCCGATGTGGTTTTCCATGGTGCCAATCAGCCCCACCTTTGCCCCCAGGCACTTGGTGAGCACCTGCTTGAGCAGCAGCGTACTGGATGTCTTTCCGTTGGTGCCGGTAATGCCAATCATGGTCATTTTTTCGGAGGGTCGTCCAAAATAATTGGCGGAAATCAGTGCCAGTGCCAGCCGGTCGGATTCCACCAGCACATAGGGAATCTCCTGTTCCGGCTTTTTGGCAGTCACCACCGCTGCCGCGCCCTTTTCCATGGCGGCGGGAATGAACCGGTTGCCATCAGAGGCAAAGCCGGACACCGCCACAAACAGGCTGTCCGGCTCTGCCTTACGGGAGTCACAGCACAACGTTGTGATTTCCATTTCCGGGTCGGCGTGCCATTGCTGAACTGGCACATCCGCCAGCAATTCTTTCAGTTTCATCTTGTATCCATCCTCCTGTAAATAAACACCTGTATTGGGTCACTCAATCTCTCAGTGTCCCGTCGGCAAATTGCAGCGTAATGGTACTGCCCACGGCCAGCTCCGTATTGGGAGCCTCGCTCTGACCGCAGACGGTCACATTGGGGGCAACATCCGTGTTGCCGATGGCGCGGATGAACAGCCCCCGCTTTCCGGCCTCATCACTGGCCTGCTGGCGGTTCATGCCCCGGAAGTCCGGCACTTTCACCGTGCTGTCCGGTGTGCCGCCATCCAAATAAAGCAGCACCTCCCCGCCGGGGTACAGGGTCTGTCCCGCCGCCGGGAGCTGCCCGGTCACCGTCTCCCCTTCCCCCACCGTCACCACCGTCACCTTCTGCTCCCGCAAAAGGGTGGCAGCTTCCCGGATGGGTTTTCCGGTAAAATTCTCCAGGGAGAAGGGTTCCCCCTCCATTTGCCGCTGAACCCCCAGATAGGGCAGAATATCCGCCATAACAGCCCCCACCGTGGGCGCTGCCATCACACCGCCGGAAATATAAATCCCGGTGGCGCGGGAGGGGGTATCCAGGGCTGCCAGCACAATATACTCCGGGTCCTCCATGGGCGCAATGCCCACAAAGGAAACAATTTTATCCTGCACCCGCTGGCCGTTTGCGTCGAACACATCAATTTTCTCGCTGGTGCCCGTTTTTCCTCCAATGGAGAACCCGGCAACCGCTGCATTTTTGGCAGTCCCCTCGGTGACCACCGAGTGAATCAGCGCCCGCATGGTATCGGAGGTTTCCTTTGAAACGGTGGTACGCACCACCGTTGGCTCCTGTTGCAGCAGCGTCACGCCGTTGGCATCCACCACCTGAGACACGATATATGGCTCCATCAGCTTGCCCCCATTGACCACCGAGGCAATGGCACGCACCAGCTGCAAGGGGGTAATCTTAAAGGTCTGGCCGAAAGAGCCGGAGGTCAGAGAGGCCGTCCCCCATTTATCCGTATTGGTAATCAGTTTTTTATCAAAGAACACTCCTTTGCTTTCGCCGGACAGGTCAATGCCTGTCTTTTCCAGGATGCCGAAGCGGGTGATATAATCGTAGAATCGCTCCCCGCCCAGCTTCAGGGCAATGTGGGCAAAGGCAATGTTGCAGGAATTCTGAAGTGCCTGAGGGGTCTGCTCTGCCCCATGGCCGGCAGAGCGCCAACAGTGCAGCAGCTGGGAGCGTCCGGGAATCTGCTCTGCGCCCCGGCAATAGAAGGGAGTATTCAGGGTAATGGCGCCGCAGTCCAGTGCCGCCGCCATGGTCAGCACCTTAAAGGTAGAACCAGGCTCATAGCCATCGGACAACACCCGGTTGCGCCACTGCTTCCACCGGGCATCAGCCAACGCCTTGGCGTAGGCATCCGCGTCCGTGCCGTCGGCGAGCATCTGCCGGAGCCGGAGCAGCACCTTTTCGTCTGCGATTTCTAAGTATCGGTTGGGGTCATAGCTGCCCAGGGTGGCCATGGCAAGGATTTCCCCCGTCTTGCAGTTCATCACCAGCCCGAAGGCACCGTTTTGCACATCATAGCGGTCAACGGACGCTTGCAGCTGCTTTTCAAGAATCTCCTGCACGGTGCTGTCCAGGGTCAGAATCACATCCGCCCCCCTTTGAGCGGCCTGGAAACGCTCATAAGAAAAGGGCATATCCATTTCGTTATTGCCCTTGGTGGTAACCACCTTGCCCAGCTTCCCGGAGAGATAGCGGTCATAGGCCGCTTCGATTCCCTCGGTGCCATCGTTGGAGGCATTGGTAAAGCCGATGACCTGGGCGGCAAGACTCCCGCCGGGATAAACCCGCACGGAGGTCGGTTCCAAATGAACGCCGGAAATTCCCTGCGCATCCAGATAGGCGCGTATCTGCGCCGCCTCCTCCTCGGAAATATTGGTGCCCACCTGCTTGTAGCGTTTTTTCAGGTCACCTGCCTGAGCTTCAATCCAGGCAGCATCCCTTTGGAGGATTTTCCCCAGGCAGGCACTAAGGCCGGGGACATCCGCCCCGGACTGCCTCAGCTCATGGGGATTCAGATAGACATTTTCCCGGTTTTCAGAGATTGCCAGCACATTGAGATTCCGGTCATAGATTGTCCCCCGATCGGCGGTAACGGCGGTGGAGCGGCTTTGGTTGCGCAGGGCGAGGGCACCATACTGCTCGTACTGCCCCACCATCAGCGTCAGCAGCCGCCCCAGCAGCGGGAAAAACGCTGCAATGCCCAGCACCAGCGCCGTGAGCATCACCCGCCTGTGCTGGCCGCTGTCCATCCGCAACCGTCCAAACTCCTTTCCCATACCCCCACCGTTCCCTTCGGATAATGTCAGGAATGGGCAGCAAGGGAATCCCTCGCCGCCCATTGCAGCTTCTATGATACGGTATGAACGAATGGGATGTTTTATTCCTCGGCGTGGAACGCCCTCGGTGCCCCCTTTGGGGGGTGCGCTGCGAAATGTGGGAGTGAATGGTGAAAAGTGAATCGGCAATGGTTATTCGCCCGATGGCGGGGTGGCAATCACATAATCCTCGGAATCCGAGAACAGCCAGGACAGAAACCACTTGAAGTCGTCCCACTTTGTTTTTTCCTTGGGCGGCTCCGGGATGGAGAAGAAAACGGTGAAGCTGTTGGCCTCCTCCTCGGGGATCATGCCCTGGGCTTCCGCCTGGGCCTGAATGTCCGCCAGGTCATATCTTGTATGGTATGTATGGCTCAACTGGGCATTTTCCCGCTTCAGCTGGGTCAGCTGTGCCTTCACCTGGTCATATTCCGCCCGGGTGTCCCGCAGATGAAGCCCGCCTGCCAGCAAAAGGCACAGCATCACTGCCGCCGCAATCAAGCCGCCCAAGGCCACCGGGTCAACGGAAATCTTTTGAAATCGCTCCAAATAGTGCTCCGGCACCTTGAACTTTCCCTTTTTGGGCGCAGGAGCCTGCTTGGGCGCTTCGCTGCCAAAAAGGTAAAACTGGTCAACGTACTGGATTTCTGCTTTACGCGCCATATCGCCTCGCTCCCTTCTTACAGTTTTTCGCAAATGCGCAGCTTTGCGCTTCTGGCTCTGGGATTGACTTCCAGCTCCTCGTCGCCGGACACGATGGGTTTGCGGGTGATTAGCTTTACCTTCGGCTTTTTGCCGCACACGCACACCGGGAAATTCGGCGGGCAGGTGCAGCCCCGTGCCGCCTCTGCCATTGCATTTTTAACAATCCGGTCTTCCAGGGAATGGAAGGTAATCACCGCCAGCCGTCCGCCGGGATTCAGGCAGGGCACGGCATCCCGCATGACCTTTTCCACCGCCCCCAGCTCATCATTGACCGCAATGCGGATGGCCTGAAAGCTGCGCTTTGCCGGATGCTGCTTCTCCCGCAGGGCGGCGGGGGGCATGGCCGAGCGGATAACATCCACCAACTCCAGGGTGGTGGCAATGGGCTTCTGCTCCCGCTTTCTGCAAATGGCCGAAGCAATCTGGGGGGCGTAGCGCTCCTCGCCGTAGTCATAGAGAATGCGCTTCAGCTCCTCATAGGGCCAGGTGTTGACCACGGTGGCAGCGGTAAGGGCATCGGTGTTGTCCATGCGCATATCCAGCGGGGCATCCGCCATATAGGAAAAGCCCCGGCTTCCATCATCCAGCTGGGGGGAAGAAACGCCCAAATCCAGCAAAACGCCGTCCACGCCATCAATATGCAGCTGCTTTAATACCGATGCAATCTCGCAGAAATTAGAGTGTACCAGCGTCACCCGGTCTTTGTATGGTTCCAGTCGCCGGGCGGCTGCATCCAGGGCAATCTCGTCCCGGTCGATGCCAATCAGGCGGCCGGTGGTAAGCTTTGCGGCAATCCGGCTGGAATGTCCTGCACCGCCCAGGGTGCCATCCACATAGATGCCGTCCGGTTTGATATTCAGTCCGTCAATGCATTCTTCCAGCAAGACGGATACATGGTGAAATTCTGTCATATATATGCCTTTCAGCCTCTCTCCCATTGCCCCCCTCCGGGGGCAATGTCGCCGCAGCGACAAAGGGAGTGTCGTCCGTATTTCGTACCGCACCCCCTCAGTCAGCCCGTCCGGGCTGACAGCTCCACCAAAGGTGAAGCCAAGGGCGCTTCGCGCCGCGGGTCAACTACCAGTCGACCCCTACAGTGGCGCGTATAACGCGGCTCATTGCGTTATTGTCCGGCATCACTGCCGCCCGCCGCCACCTTTTGGTTTATTTGTGACATTATAACCGCTCCTTCGCAAAAAATCAATCTTTTTTGACGGAATATTTCGTTTTTAGCCCTTTTTTTCGCCAAAAACCAAATATTCCGAATATTTGTTCTATAAAATTACAGTTGAAACAGCAGCCTTCCCTGCTCCAGGCTTCCCTTTATCCGGCTGGGACGGCGGCTGCAAGACAGCAGGAAGCCGGACAGCGCCCCCTCCACCTCGGTCTGCACCAGGCGGCGCAGGTTTCTCGCCCCGTCCTTTCCCCGGCAGCGGGCGCACAGGCTGGCGGCCAGCTCCGGCGGCAGATTCAGCTGGATACCGGCGGCACTGGCTCGCTCCTGCAGCAGACGCAGATACTTCCGGGCAATGGCCTCCATGG
>URPI01000061.1 GCA_900549705.1 uncultured Eubacteriales bacterium | reverse complement strand
CTGCATTGCGGGAATCAACCGGGTTGTATATTTTTACCGTCCCAATGCTGCCAGCGCCTCCCGTGCTGCCTTTTCGGAAAAGTATTTTGACATTACAAAGGTGGCAGATGTGAAGCAGCAGCTCATCCTTCAGCAGTACCCCCAGTTGGAGGCAGCCGCCCGGAACATGAAGCTGAAAGCGGAGCTGAGCCTGCTGAATAACCTGTCCTCCTGTCCGGGCAGCACCTATCGTGCCCAGGAAAAAGCGCTTCTGCATAACCTCCGGGCGGGGAAGACGTATTACATTTCTGCCACCAGGAAGGACGACCTCCTGTTTTTCCTGATGACCCACCACTTATATTACCCCTTTAAGGCGCTGAACTGCCTGCGTACCCAGCTGAATAAATAGCGGAAAACCTCAAATGCTTTCCACAAACCCGCTGTGAACGATTGCTTCACAGCGGGCTATTTCTGTCAAAAATTGGGAAAACGCCGACTTTTTCCGAAAAGGTTACATTTTGTGGTTGTTTCATTCCACCGTATGATGTATAATGCAAAATCGTATGGTTATGTTCTCTGACAAGGGAGTTATTTTTTATGAAAACTTGTGATATTTCCGAGTATCTCGTTCCGGGCAAGCGGGTGCATCTCATTGGCATCGGCGGCGTTTCCATGCGCCCCCTGGGACTGGTGCTCAAGGGGATGGGGCTGGAGGTTTCCGGCTCTGATATGAGCGCGTCCCTGTCCACGGATGAGCTGATTGAAAAAGGCATCCATGTGGACATTGGTCACCGGGCAGAAAATATCCGGGGCGCTGACTGTGTCATCCGCACTGCTGCAGCTCATAACGACAACCCTGAGATTGCCGCTGCCCGCAGCGCCGGTATTCCGGTATTCGAGCGGGCACAGGCCTGGGGCGAGATTATGAAGTCCTATAAAAATGCCATCTGCATCTCCGGCACTCACGGCAAAACGACTACTACCTCTATGATGACCCATATTCTCATGGAGGCCGATATGGATCCCACAGTGATGATTGGCGGATACCTGCCGCTGCTCCATGCGGGGCACCGGGTGGGTCACGGCGATACCATCGTGCTGGAAAGCTGTGAGTATTGCGATTCCTTCCTGAATTTCTTCCCCACGTTGGCAGTGGTGCTGAACGTGGAAGCAGACCACCTGGACTACTTCAAGGATTTGGCGGACATTCAAAAGTCCTTTCATAAGTTTGCTGAAATGGCCACCTTCGGCGTGGTGTCCAATGGCGATGACCCCCATACCGTGGAGGCCATGAAGGGCATCAAGCATCTGAGCTTCGGCCTGGGGGAGAAGAACCAGGTGCGGGCAGAGAATATCTCTTCTGATTGGCAGCATTTCGATGTGTCCATCAACGGAGCAGTTTACTGCCATGTGGATATGGGCGTGATGGGGCGGCATAATGCCCTCAATACGCTGGCTGCCGCCGCTGCCTCCTGGATGCTGGGCATCCCCGGCGAGGCTGTCACCCGCGGCGTGGCATCGTTCCATGGGGCAGGCCGCCGCATGGAGCACAAGGGCACGTTTAACGGGGCGGAAGTGTATGATGACTATGCCCACCATCCCGATGAACTCCGCGCCACCATCGAAACCGCCCGTACCATGGGTGCAAAGCGACTGGTGGTTGCCTTCCAGCCCCACACCTATTCCAGAACCAAGGCGCTGTTCCCGGACTTCGTGCGGGAGCTTTCCAAGGTGGACGTGCTGGTGCTGGCGGAGATTTACGCTGCCCGGGAGCGCAATGATTTTGGCATTTCTTCCCTGGATCTGGCGAAGGAGATTCCCGGCGCAGTCTATTGCCAGACTTTGCCGGATGTAACGGCGTATCTCCGCAGCCATGTGCAGCCCGGTGACCTGGTGCTCACCATTGGGGCAGGCGACATTTTTCGTGCCGGAGAAGCCCTGCTGAAGGATTAAGAAAAGAGGTTCTTTTTTTGAAAAAGTTAAGTGTTTGCATTCTGTTCGGCGGTGTCAGCCCCGAGCATGAGGTGTCTCTGCGCAGTGCGGAGTCGGTGCTCAATAACATCGACCATGATCGGTACAATGTCTTCCCTGTGGGAATTACCCGGGAAGGGGATTGGGTGCTCTACACGGGAAAGGATTATTCCCTTCTGCCCTCCGGTGAGTGGAAGGACTACCCCGGCAACCGTCGCGCCGCGATTTCCCCTGTTCGCGGCCAGGGGCTTCTGAGCTTCGAGGGCTACTGTGTGGTGCGGGAACGTATTGATGTGGTTTTCCCTGTTCTCCACGGCGAAAACGGCGAGGACGGCACCATCCAGGGGCTTTTACAGCTGGCGGGGATTCCCTATGTGGGGCCTCACGTCTCCGCCTCCGCCGTTGCAATGGATAAAACATTGACAAAATTGGTTGCCGATCGGGCGGGCGTTCCCCAGGCCGCCTGGGAGCTGGTCAACCGCAGCGAGCTGGACTGCCATATGGATTCTATCGTTGCCCGTCTGGAAGCCCGCTTTGCCTATCCCATGTTCGTCAAGCCTGCCGGAACCGGCTCCTCTGTGGGCGTTTCCAAAGCCGCTGACAGGGATGCGCTGACCCAGGGCTTACTGAGTGCCGCTGTGTACGATAAAAAGGTGCTGGTGGAAGAATTTATCCGGGGCAGGGAAGTGGAGGTTGCTGTCATGGGCAACGACAGCCCTGTGGCCTCCGTTTGTGGCGAGATTGATTCCGGCGCGGAGTTCTATGATTACGAGGCAAAATATATCACCGATACCTCTGTTGCCTATATCCCTGCCCGCATCAGTGAGCAGACCTCCGAGCAGGTGCGGGATATGGCTGTTCGGGTTTATCAGGCGGTTGGCTGCCGCGGCCTTAGTCGGGTGGACTTTTTCGTCACCGAGGAGGGACGGGTGGTTTTCAATGAAATTAACACGATTCCCGGTTTTACCTCCATTTCCATGTACCCCAAGCTCTTTGCAGCCAGCGGCATTCCCTATGCCCAGCTGATTGATGAGCTGCTGCGCCTTGCCATGGAGGATGCCCAATGAAAACCCCGGTGATGCTCGCCATTGAGGGGCGGCAGTCCTATGCGGGGCAGGAGCCGGAGGTTATCCGCCTGGACACCGAGGGAACCATGGAGTTCCGGGACGGCGGCTGGGACATTACCTATGAGGAAAGTGAGCTCACCGGCCTTTTGGGCGTGACCACCACTTTTCGGGTGGAACCGGAAAAGGTCACCCTGTCCCGCACCGGCAAGCTGTCCAGTACCATGGTGTTTCAGGAGGGCGTGTCCCACGATTCCCTTTATAAGATGGAGTTTGGGGCACTGATGATTACGGTGACGGCAACCCGCATCTTCTGCGACCTCACCCCAGCGGGTGGATTCCTGGATTTGGTGTACCACATTGTCATTGAGGATTCCGAAGCCGGTGAAATCGATTATCACCTGGACATCCGTACCCTGGAATAAGGAAAAATGATTTTCTTTTGAATACAACAATCCCACAGGAGGCACAAGGCTCATCCTGTGGGATTTTGATGTCTTAGGTGAAATTTCTTATGCCACGGCGACCTTTGCGTTCCTTGCACTGCGTAGAATCATTCCAACTGCGAACCCAATCAGCGCCGGAACAACCCAGCCCATGCCCAAGCTGTACAGCGGGATGCATTGGGTGCCAATGGCTTTCACGGCAGCCAGGAAGCTGCTCTGGGGCAGCATTCCCGCAAGCGTTCCCAGGAAATCAAAGCTGGCTGCCACCAGGGTAAAGGCTGTGGTGCAAACATACACCTGCTTGCTGCCGCCAAACCATTTTTCCGTCAGCGCCAGCAGAATCAGTGTGATGGCAAGGGGATACACAAACATCAGCACCGGCACGCACCACGCCACAATGGTGGAAAGTCCGAAGTTGGCAATGCCAAAGGCGGCAATGCAGAAGATGACTGCCCATGCCGGGTACTTCGGCCCCTTGGGGAACATCTGCACGAAGGCCTCGCTGCAGCTGGTGACCAGTCCGATGGCGGTTTTCAGGCAGGCGAAGGTCACAATGGCAGCGGTGAGGTAGGAGCCGACGGAGTGGAAATAGTAGGTTGCAATGGTGCCCAGCACCTCGCCGCCGTTGGCACAGTTCGTGCACAGCGATGCGCTCTGGGTGCAGATAAGGGTGATGAAGAAGTAAATCAGCCCCATAAACAGGCAGCTGAAAATACCTGCTTTGGCGGTGTTCTTCGCAACATCCTCCGGCTGACGAATGCCGGTGCCGCGAACCACGTTGATGACCACGATGCCAAAGGCCAGCCCCGCCAGCGCATCCAGGGTGTTGTAGCCCTCCAGGAAGCCGGAGAAGAAAGCGCTGCCGCCGGTGGCATAAGCCTGAGCCGGTGCCACCGCAGAGACCCGGTCAATGGGATGGAGCAGGGCTGCAATCACCAGCGCAAACAGGAACACCAGAAAAACCGGGTTGAGGATTTTTCCAATCCAGGTCATAATTCCGCCGGGCTTCAGGGAGAACAGCAGCACAATGGCGAAAAACAGGAAGGAGAAAATAGCCAAATACAGGCCGGGATGACCATTTCCCAGCAGACCAACCGCTCCCACAGAGAAGGAGGTGCTGGCGCATCGGGGAATGGCAAACAGCGGCCCAATGGTCAGATACAGCAGGCTGCAAAAGAAGATGCTGTATTTTTTGCCCACCTTGTTTGCCAGCGGAACCACGCCCTCGCAGCGGCTCAGTCCCAGTGCAACAACCGCCAGCATGGGAATGCCCACGGCGGTGATGAATACCCCCAGAAATCCAGACAATAGATTGCTGCCTGCATCTACGCCCATTTTTGCCGGGAAAATCAAATTTCCTGCACCAAAGAACATACCAAAGAGCATACTGGTGATGGTCACGGTTTCCTTCGCGGTAAGACTGCGTTTCATGGGAATCATCCTTTCAGTGGTTAAGTGCCCCTATCTTAATCGAATTTTTGAATTGTTTCAAACAGCACGATGTTTCCTGAAAAGAAATTTATAAATGAATTTATTTCTTTACAATAGACTTTTCGGTTTAAACATGGTATACTGCGGTTGTAAAACCCGGAAAAAGAAATAATCTGAGCGAAAAGTTGATTTTAAGGAAACAGGAGGCAGCTTCATGGGAGAAATCAGCCGCGAAATCGGTCACCGCATCCGTAACTTCCGCAAGTCCCGCCACATGACCCTGGACGAGCTGGCGGAAATCGTTTGCAAGAATAAATCCACCCTCTCCAAGTATGAAAACGGAGAGATTGTCCTGGATATCGAAACCATTTATGAGATTGCCCGCGCCTTGGGCATCCATGTGGAGCAGCTGCTCTACTGCACCCCCGACCGGGTTACCATCCAGGCAAACAGCGCCAAGCCCGCCTTTTTTAATGGCGTGTCCCAGTTCTACGCCTATTATTACGATGGGCGATTCAATTCCATCATGCGCTGTGTTTTCGATGTGCTGCTGCAATCCGAGGACAACCGCTATAAAATTATGATGTATGTCAATTTTCAGGATTATAAGAGCTACCAGAACTGCGAAACCACCTATTGGGGCTATATGGAGCACTTCGATTCCATCACCAATGTCATTATGACCAATCAGAATTCCCCAATGGAGAAGGCAAATGGCCAGATTATGGCCAATTATGTCAATTCCGATACCAAGTGGGGGCTGTTTACCGGCCTGTCTGCCCGCCCGATGATGCCGGTTGCCATCAAAATGCTGTTTTCCAAGAAACGTCTGGCAGAGGATGAAGCCCTGGTGCAGCAGCTCAAGCTGACCAAAGAGGATTTCCGCCTGATGAAGCTCTATAACATGATGACGGTGATGTAAAAGCGGGAATCTTTGAACGACATGGCCTTGGTCATGTCGTTTTTTCTTGGTGTTCTTTTATAAAAAGAAGATGGGGGACTATCTTTTTTCATCACTGAACCGTTAATCCAAATGAAAGGCCTTTTAAAATACAAAGAGAAGGGGGGGAAGTCCATGGACAGCGACTTCTTGCTGATTTGCCGCATGAAAAACGGGGACGATGATGCAATCGAAGCCTTTGTGCGGAAATACTATCCGGTTCTTTTGCGGTATTGCCATTTCCACATCAAGAATCAAGCGGATGCGGAGGATGCCGTGCAAGAGGTATTTGTCCGCTTCTTCTCCACCCTCAGTGTCTATCAGCATTACGGAAAGGTACAGAATTACCTGTATGTGATTGCGGCAAATCTCTGCCGGGATTCCTACCGGAAGCCGGGGGAATTGCCGGAGGAGGAACTGCCGGAATCTCCGGTAGAGGAAATGGAGCCGGTGAATCTGCGGCTGGATGTCCGTGAGGCGCTGGCAAAGCTCCCGCCGGAGTTGCGGGAGGTGACCATTCTGTTCTTTTTTCAGGAGGTGAAGCAAAAGGAAATTGCAAAAATTCTTGGAATCGGCTTGCCCTTGGTCAAATACCGAATCAAACGGGCAAAGGAATTGCTGGCTGTTTACTTAGGAACGGAGGAAATGCCATGAAATATCGCATTCCGGTGGAGATTTCTGCCGGTGAGGACGCAATCCAGAAAACCATTGCGGCTTCCAAGGCTGCTTTTGCGGCGGGGGAGGCTGTACAGAGCATATCATCCGCAGAATTTTTATATCAGCAGAGCCGCTATATCCGCAAATGCTGGTGGATGGTGCAGGCACTTCTGCTTCTGGGCGTGTGCCTGATGCTTCATGCCTTGGAAAGCGATTATCTCGTTCGCCGTACCCTGGGCATTGCTGCGCCTCTTTTTGCAACTCTGATATTGCCGGAGTTTTGGAAAAACAGAAATTGCGATGCCATGGAGGTGGAGAAAACCACGTTTTTTACCCTCCGTCAGATATATGCGGCGCGGCTGACGCTGTTTGCCGGAATGGATCTGCTCCTGCTTACCGCCTTTTTTCTGGGTGCATCCCTGCTCACCAAAATAACCGTCTTTGAGTTACTGACGCAGTTTTTACTGCCATTCAATGTCACCTGCTGCATCTGTTTCCGATGCCTGTATGGAGGCCGCAACAGCTCCGAGGCGTTTTCCATTCTGCTTTGTGCCATCTGGACGGGACTGTGGGTGCTGGTGGTGCTGCATGAGGCAATTTATGATGCCATTTCCGTCCCCATGTGGATGACGCTTCTGGCATCATCTGCCGCATACCTGGGGTATACCGTCCGCCGAGGTCAGCAAAATATTATTACATTTTTGGAGGCGAAACCGTCATGGAATTAACAATTTCAGATTTAACAAAGGACTTTGGCTCTTTCCGGGCTGTTGACCAAGTCACTTTTACCATGCACAGCGGTGTCTATGGCCTTTTGGGGGTCAATGGCGCAGGAAAGACCACCTTAATGCGAATGCTCACGACGCTTATCCATCCCACCGGCGGAGAAATCCGGTGGAATGGGCAGGATGTGTTTCAGATGGACAGTGCCTACCGGAAGCTGTTAGGGTATCTTCCTCAGGATTTTGGCTACTACCCGGATTTTTCCATCTATGACTACCTCATGTATATTGCATCCATCAAGGGTATCCGCCCTGCCGCAGCAAAGCAGCGGGCACTGCGGCTGTTAAAGCAGGTGGGGCTAAGCCAGGCCGGACATAAGAAAATGAAAACCCTGTCCGGCGGCATGAAACGCCGGGTGGGCATCGCTCAGGCAATGCTCAACGATCCGAAAATCCTGATTCTGGACGAGCCAACCGCCGGACTTGACCCCAACGAGCGCATTCGCTTTCGCAACTTAATCAGCGAGCTTTCCGAAGACCGGATTGTGCTGCTGTCCACCCATATCGTGTCGGATATTGAGTATATCGCCAGCGAAATCCTGCTGATGAAGGATGGCCGCATCACCCTGTCCGGCACAGCGGAGGAAGTGATTGCTTCTATGCCGGAGCGGGTTTGGCTGTTTTCCGTGCCCAGGGAACAGGTTGACCGCTATCTGGCGGCCTACCGGGTTTCCAATCTCAAAACCACGCCTGCCGGTGCGACCCTCCGCGTTTTGTCTGCGGAGTGCCCTGCTATCGGTGCCGTGGAGACGGCGGCAACCCTGGAAGATGTATTTCTTCATTATTTCGGAGAAAGTGCAGGTGACAGTGATGGTACGGTATGAACTGAAAAAGATTTTTGGCTCCTTTGGCGGCAAGGTCACGCTGGTGCTGTATGCGGCTGTTGTGGTTCTGTCCTGCTGGCTGGCCGCTGCCGGAGAGCTGAACGTGGGTTCCGAGTGGGTCAATGAGCAGGGAAGCCATGAAACTGGCCCCGCCGCCGTAAAGAAAATGCAGGCGGCAAGGGCGGAATGGACTGGCTGGCTCAATCAGGATATGCTGACACGGGCGGTGCAGGAAAACGCAAGAATCAATGCTACCCCACAGGCGCAGTCGAACGATGTGCGGCAAAACGATATTGCCTTCGGTTGGAAGCAGGGCTTTGACCCCATCCGGGAGCTGATTAACCGCTCTTATTCTCCCGGCTTCCGGCGCTATGATTATTACACGGCGGACGGAATTACTGCAATCGATGAGCATACCTTTTATTCCAACCGGGTGAAGCTGGTGCGGGAGTGGCTGAACGATAAAAGCGATGTTGGCGAAAGCACCTTTACCCAGCAGGAAAAGGATTACATCATCAGCCAGTATGAATCGCTTCAGACTCCGTTTTACATGGAATACCACGATGGATGGTATCAGCTTTTGGAAAAGGGAACTCTCATTCCCATGCTGGGCATCCTGATTCTCGGCTTTGCGCTGTCTGGAATCTTTTCAGGCGAATTCAAGTGGAAAGCGGATGCCATTTATTTTTCAACGACCTATGGCAGAACAAAGGGAACCTCTGCAAAAATCAAGGCAGGATTATTGTTAATTACGCTCCTTTATTGGGCGGGCATCCTTGTCTACAGCCTCTTCACCCTGACCTATCTGGGCTTTGGTGGAGGAAACACGGTGATCCAGGTGCGTCTGTGGAAATCCCTTTATAACATCACCATGCGGCAGGCATGGGTTCTTACCGTTTTCTGCGGCTACATCGGCAATCTGTTTTTGGGTATCCTGACCATGCTGATTTCCGCAAAAACGAAGTCTGCGGCAGTTGCGGTGTCGATGCCGTTTATTGTGATTTTTATTCCCGTTATTCTACAGGGGACGGTGGACGCACTAAGCACGTTTGCCAGTTTTATGCCGTCAACGCTGCTTGAATTTTACCAGCATCTTAGCACCTTTGATTTGGTTACGGTTTTTGGCAAGGTATTCCGGGTGGCGGATTTATGTATCCCTCTGTATGGCTTGCTTACCCTTATCCTGATTCCCATTCTATACCGGGAGTATCGCACAAAACAAATCGTATAAATCATAAAAAGAGCGCCACACAGCGAAATCAAGCTGGTGACGCTCTTTTCGGTGGAGTGAATTAAACCTCCAAATGGCTCTTTTTCAGAGCGGCTCGAATGGCCACATACAAAACGGGAGCAAAAATAATGGCAACCGCACCGTTAAAAACGGTGGCAGGCAGCTTGGCCGCCAGACTCACCAGAGCAGCACTGTGGGTTAAACCGCCGACCCAAATGCCCTTGAGGTAGGACTTGAGCAGATACAGCACGGCGTAGGTCACGGCACCGGCGGCGCTGGCAATGGCGGCCTTGCCATAGACGTTTTTCTCAGCCACATTTGCCTTGAACACATTCCAGAACAGCAGACCTGCCACCAGGCCGTAAGCGCCTTTCGTCAGAAAGGTAATCCAGCACTCCGCAATGTACAGCGGGTTCAGGCAGTCATACAGCGCGGAGCCAAGGCCCGCTGCCAGCGCGCCGTACCAGGGACCCAGCAAGAGGCCAGACAGGGCGCACAGAATGTTGCCCAGATGGAAGGAGGTATTGCCTCCAATGCTGATGGGCATGGTCACCCGAATGGCGGAGCCGGCAACGGTCAGGGCTGCCAGCATGGCGGTGAGAACGATTTTTTTGGTGGTATTTTTCTTTTCCATGGAGATGTCTCCCTTCTTTTTGGTTGCGCCTATCCTATCCTATTTCTGGCTATAAATACAGCTCCAATATTTGATTAAAAAACAAGGCCAGATGAAAACAGCATTGCGGAAATGGGACTGTACAAAATGGATAAAGGATGATATAATACGCCTGGATACATCTAAACAGGTTGCATGAAGAAACACAAAATATTTTTGAAGGAGAAACATTATGAGACTGATTCGCGCAAAGGATTACCAGGATGTCAGCCGCAAGGCTGCCAACATCATTGCCGCCCAGATTCAGCTGAAGCCCGACTGCGTTCTGGGTCTGGCAACCGGCAGCAGCCCCGTGGGCACTTATAAGGAGCTGATTAAAAAGTATGAAAGCGGCGACCTGGACTTCTCCCAGGTGAAAACCGTCAACCTGGACGAGTACGTGGGTCTGACCAAGGATCACGACCAGAGCTACGCCTATTTCATGCGGGATAACCTCTTTGACCATGTGAACATCAACCAGGCCAACTGCAATATTCCCAATGGCATGAACCCCGATGCAGAGGGGGAGTGCGCTCGCTATGATGCCGTTATCGATTCCTTTGGCGGCGCTGACCTTCAGCTGCTGGGTCTGGGACCCAACGGCCATGTGGGCTTCAATGAGCCTGCCGATGCGTTCGTGAAGAACACCAACAAGGTGAAGCTCACCGATGCCACCATCGATGCCAACGCCCGCTTCTTTGCCAATCGGGACGAAGTGCCCAAGTATGCCTACACCATGGGCATTGGCGGCATCATGAAGGCAAAGCGCGTCCTGCTGGTGGTCAACGGCAAGGCAAAGGCTCAGGCTGTCAAGGATTGCTTCTTCGGACCCATCCGTCCCCAGGCTCCCGGCTCCATTTTGCAGCTGCACCCCGACTTCACTCTGGTTGCAGACGAGGATGCCCTGTCCCTGGTCAAAGACCTGCTGTAATTCCTCCATAAACAATGCCGCGGCACTCCGGTTTTCGGAATGCCGCGGCGTTTTCTCGCTATTTTTATTTGTGCGCTGCCATAAAGGCTTCGATTTCGTCTGCCTCTTTGATGATGGAGGCGGAAAGCACCTTGCAGCCATCCTCCGTAATCAGCAGGTCGTCCTCAATCCGAATGCCGATTTCCCACTCGTCGATATACAGGCCGGGTTCGTCACTGATAACGCTGCCGGGCATCAGCTTTACGCCGTCGGCGGTCACATCATGCACGTCAATGCCCAGGTGATGGGAAACGCCGTGCATATAGTATTGGTCAAGACCCTGCTCATCGGTAATCAGCCCAAGCTCCATGCAGCCTTGCGCCAGAACCTTCTTGCATACTTCGTTCAGCTCTCGGGTGGTCATGCCGGGCTTTGCCTGGGCGGCGACTTCCTTGTTGGCTCGGAGGACAACCTCATAAACGGCACGCTGGCGGTCGGTGAATTTACCGTTGACCGGAT
>URPI01000060.1 GCA_900549705.1 uncultured Eubacteriales bacterium | reverse complement strand
TTCAACATACCCATCTGTTCCAGGAGAGGACGGACTGCTAAGAGTCCCTATCATTTACAAAATGTTTACTCATGCAATCGTCCTGATAAAAATTCCCATTTTTCATTCGTTTACATAAAAACAGCGCCCGGCCTCCACGATACCATGGATGCGCCAGGCGCTGTTTTTATGTCAGTCCCACATATGCTTTTCCAGATATTGCTCCAAATCATAGTCATAGCGGAACCGGACATTTTGAATGGACTCTCCCCCCAGGATGGAAAGGTAAGCCTTCTGGTGGATGGCATTCTGCTCCTGGTTGCCCATGGACAGATGGTTCGCCACCATCAGTGCGAACGCTGCATCGGGAAAGCGGCACTCCACATCGTCTCGCTTTTCCGGCGGTGTGCGCAGCAGCTCCGTCATCCCGGGGATTTTGCTGAACGCAGCACGCTCCCGGGCGGCAAACTCCGCCCGCTGCTGCCGTGTTCTGTTGATACACTGCATCTCATCATACTCCTTGAAGCCAAACTCGACGGGCATCATACCATGAAACCCAGGAAAATACAAGTCTTGACAAGCCTCTTTCCGGCTCCAAGGTTCGTAGAATTTTGAGGGCAGAATTTGTACATCTTTTTTCGGTGCTTATTTTCCGCTGCGGATGTCCAGGAGCTTGTTTTTCAGCTCGTTTTCCATCTTTGCCATTTCCGCCTCGGCAGCCAAACGCTGGGTGCGTCCGTTTTCCTGAATCTTTACCACATCATCCAGGGTTTGAATCAATTCCGCATTGGTCTTTTTCAGGGTTTCAATGTCCACAATTCCCCGCTCGGCCTCCTTCGCCGTCTCCACAGAGGCGGTGTGCAGCCGCTTGGCGTTGGCTTGCAGCAGGGCGTTGGTCACGTCATTGACCTGGCGCTGCGCCGCAGCAGCCTCACTGGCATGGGCGATGCCCAGGGTAATGACCATCTGATTTTTCCACAGGGGGATGGTATTGACCAGGGTGGTCTGAATCTTCTCCACCATCACATTGTCATTGTTCTGAATCATGCGAATCTGGGGCGCGGTTTGCAGGGAGATGGCTCTGGTCAGCTCCAAATCATAGATTTTCTTTTCAAACCGCTGGCACTTGTCCGCCAAGTCCTTTGCCGCCTGCACATCCTCTGCCAGACCGGTGCGGCGGGCGGTATCTTCCAGCTGTTGCAGCTTGCCGGTGCGTACCTCCTCCAGCTTCTGCTTGCCCGCCAGGATATACATGGTCAGCTCTTTGAAATAAGCCAGATTCTGCTCATACATCTGGTCCAGCATGGCAGAATCCTTCATCAGCCGCACCTGATGCTGCTGCAAGGCATCACTGATTTTGGTGACGCTGACTTCTGCCTTGTCATAGCGGTTTTTCATCATTTCCAGCTTATTGGCCTGCTTTTTGAAGAAGCCGAAGAAGCCCTTGTCCTCCTCGGTGTCAAAGCCCTTCAGCTCTCCCACCACATTGACAATCAGCTCGCCCACCTCGCCCAAATCCTGGGCGCGGACATTGGCAAGCGCTGCATCGGAGAAATCCGCCATTTTCTTCTGGGTCCCGGCACCGTACTGCATAATCTGGGCAGTATTCTCCACGTCAATCTTGGCAGCGAACTCCCGGACAATCTGCTGCTCCTCCGGGGTGAGCACCGGCTCAGGAATCTTGGGCGTTTCGGCCACCGGGGCGGCAGCCACGACGGTTTCGGATTTTTCCTCCAAATCCGGTTCCAGGGTCAGGCTGGGCATGGCAATCTTATCGTTTTCCATATAGCGTCATCCTTTCTCATTTGGTAAAAGCAGGGTCTTCCCCCGCCATTAAAGCTCCCGCTCTTTACGCAGACGGGTCAGCTCATCATCCGTCAGTCCCTCCTGGGCAAGCAGGGTGTTCAACACCGAAATATCACTGGAAACATCCAGGGCTGTTGTTTTGAAAATAGAATCCAGCAGCTTTTCAAAGGCAGTATTCAGGGTGTCCAGCGTGGCTTCAATCTCCCGCTTGGAATTTTGAATATTCTCTCCCTGCACCGGCTGGGCATCCATATCCGCATAGGCTTTCAGCAGCTTGACGGTCATGGGCAGGTAATAGTCCATGAGCTTTTTCAGCTCCGGCACTACCTCGGGGTGCTCCTCTACCCGGTCAAAAATCTTGCGCACCAGCGTCTCCATTCGGGAAATCTTGTCGGAAATTTCCTGACCGGGGATGGCATCGTTGCAGGCGCGGATGTCCCGGATAAAGGCGTTGCCCCTGTCCAGCACCTCCTGCACCCGTGCGTCCCGCTTCTGTTCTTCGGCATCATCCTGCTGCTTCTTGGTTTCCACTGCCTCTTGCTGGCGCTGCACCGCCTGCTTCTGTCTGACTTCCAGGTAGTGGACATAGGAATCGTCACTGGTGATGAGACTGGTTTCTTCCTCGTCCAGATGGCCTTCCAGGAACATCCCGTCGTCAATCATGCCCTTTAATTCCTTGCGGACGAACTTGGGGGACTTGCCCACCATGCGCGCCAGCTGGTTCAGCTCGCAATGGGTCTTGCTGCCCAAGGCTTTCAGATATTTTTCAAACCGCCCCACCCGCATAACGGAGCGGATGCCGCTGGTCAACAGCCACACGCCGCCCCCCAGCAATGCGGCCGAGAACACTCCCAAGACGGACATTGCCCCACCCAGGCCGTTTACCAGCGCCGCCGTAAGACCGCTGCCCAGCAGCCCGCCGACACCGGTCAGGGTCATGATACCGCCGCCCACGGTTTTCAGAATGCCCCCCACCAATTTCCCGGTGGGATTCTGGTACAGCACCGGAAGCCTCTTATCCCGCTGGGCGCGCCCGGCACGGGTGGAGCCAAGGGTGCTGCTGTAGATATTCACATTGGGCTGCTCTGGGCGCTTGCTGCCGGGAACGTATAGAGGCTCATCCTCCCGGGCATCCACCACCTTACGCCGGGCGGCACTTTTGCGGGTGGCCGTGTGTGCGGCGCGGCGCACAGCCTCGGAGCCGGTATCCACGGCGGAATTCACAGCCTTGCGGATGGTCTCATCCAAATTCTGAAAATCTTTGGAATTGATGGCGCGATCGATGATGGCATCAATGGCATCCCCAAGGTCATCCAAACTGTCGTTATAGGACATAAACTCCCTCCCCAGAGCAAACGAAACATACTTTTGATTTCAATTTGTTATTATATCGCTGTTTGGGAAAAAATACAAGGTTTTTCGTAATGCTAAGAAAATTCAATTTTTAATCAATTTATGCCACACCGCGGGCGCTTCGCACCTACAAGTCGGTAAATTGTTGTTCCTGCAATTTATTTATATATTTCCATCTGCTTTTTCAAAAAAACGGCATTGTCACAGTCCCAATCTTCCTTTCGGAAGCAGGGGTGTTCCAAAATCAACTTTACCGCCGCCGTCACGTCCCCTCTGGGAATACAAGCGCCAAAATGTCCGGCGCTTTCCGGGCTGCCGCCGGTTTCATAGGTAATCACCGGCGTGCCGCAGCTGATGGCTTCCAGGTTGGTGGTGGGGTAGGTGTCCTGATAGGTCAGGTTCAGGAAGTAATCCGCAATGCCATAATACATTGCCAGCTCCTGCACATTGGCGGTGCGCTCCATGCCCATTATGTTCGGCGGCAGCGCTTCCAGCTGGCTTTTGGTCAGGCCAATCATCACAAGCTGCTGGCGCTGGGTGAGCATTCCGTCAAGCTTCACAAAATCGGATAGCCCCTTTTGGTCATTCCATACAGAGGCAACCCCCAGAAGAACCTCCTTGCCCAATAGCCCCGCCGCCTTTTTGCGGCTCCAATAGCCCTCTTGAACATTCTCTGCCGGAAGGGGCAGCCGGGAAACTTCCGCCGCAGAAGCCATGTCTGCTTTGTCATAGACCGGCGTATCCGCCCCGAAAAGGGACTGGAAGGATTTCCCTTCCCCGGTCAGATCCACCACGGCATCCGCCTGGCGGCACAGCGTTTCCAGCTCCCGCCCGGAGAAGTCCTCGCCGTAAACCACATGGAGTGACCCATCTCCGGTCAGGGGGCTGTTTTTTGCTGCCTCTTTTCCGAAGCACAGCACCAGGCGCTTTCCCTCAGCGCCCAAAAAATGGCGGGTATCATCCCCTTGGGGGCGGAACTGCGCCGTGTTGATGCCGTTGTGAATCACCGTCACCGGGTACTGTCCCAAAAAGGACTGCCTTAGTTGGTCAGCCAGCCATTGGGACGGAGCAATCAGCTGCATCCCGTGAATGCCGGTGAACAGCGTCTTTTTCCGCTGCCAGTTCCGGGCGGAGCCGTCCACACAGGCGGCGGGGAACTGGTGCTGCATGGGGCAGTGACGGCACCCCTGCTGCCAGCGGGTGCAGCCAGCGCTGTCGCAATACACCGAGTGGCCGGTGAACGCCCAGCAGTCATGGTGGGTCCAGTAGATGGGCTTGCCGCAGCTTCTCAAATACCGGAACAGCACCCCCAGGTGGATATAGTACCCGCACAAATTGTGCAGGTGAATGATGTCCGGGTCAAATTCCTCCACCCAGCGGATGAACGCCTGGGTCTGGAGACGGCTGCCGAAGCCCGCTTCATCCAGGAGCCTTGCCCGCAGCACATGACCATATACGCCCACTGCATTTCCGATGCGGTGGGCGTATTTCTGGAACTGCTCCGGCACATCGTCCCGCCCGTATGCAATTTTAACCTGATGCCCCTGAGCTTCCAGGGCTTGTGCCAAATCCGTGCAGATGCGCCCGGTGCTGCCAGTGCCACAGGATACATTTATCATCAAAATCTTCATATTATCCTCTTTTTGGGCAAAGCTCCTCCAACTGCCGCTCCAGCTGAGCGGTGAATATATCCAGCGAAAAATGCTTTTCAAAGTATTCCCTGCCCCGCTTGCCCATCTGCGCCGCCTGGCTGGGCTGCTCCATGAATTGGGTCATGATGGCTGCCAGCTCCTCCGGCTTGCCCGGCTGGGCGCACAGACCGCAGCCGGACTGGGCAATCACCTGGGCAGCACCGCCGCCGATGGCTGCAATCACCGGCTTTCCGGCGCTCATGTAGCCTTGCAGCTTGCCGGGGATGGTCAGTCCGGCGGCGGTGTCTGCATACAGCGTCAGCAGGCAAGCGTCCGCCAAGCGGTAAAAGTCCGGCATTTTTTCCAGGGGATGACGACCGTGGAACCGGAAGTGATTCTCCACTCCCAGCTGCGCCACGGTCTTTTTCAGGTTTTCCAAATCCGGGCCGATGCCCACGATATGCACCAGAAAGGGCTTGGGGGTGCGGATGAGGCTGACCGCCTTTGCCACATTCTCCAAATCCTGGGCAACACCCACATTGCCCATGAACACAAAGTCCGTCACCCCGTTGTCCGTCGCTTCCAGGCAGCCGAAGTGCTGCATATCCTCGCCATGCTGGGGAAGATAGGTGATGTTTTCCCTGGGAACCAGGCATATTTCATGGAGATAATCCTGGAATGCCGGGGAGGTGACCCCGATTTTGGCTGCGCCGTTATAGAGCTTCTGGCACCAGCGGGTGAGCAGCCGGTAAGGCAGGGAATTGGTGTCCGGAATGTTATCCCGCATGGACTCCGGCCACAAATCCAGGCAGTACAGATACACCGGTGCCCCGTGCTTTTTGTGATAACGCAGGGCGGGGACTGCCATGGTCACCGGGGAGAGCTGATACACAAGAACAGCGTCAAAATCCCCGGGGAGCTGCCCCACCCGGAACCAGGCGCGGGTCATATAGCTCAGGTAGTTCCATGCCAGACGGACTGCGCCCTGCTTCCGGGGGGCAATCTGGCAGCGGAGAATCTCCACGCCCTCATGCTCCTCCCGCTTCAGATGCTCATAGCCGGGGTAGACTTCCCCCTCCGGGTAATTGGGGCGGCCGGTCAGCACCGTTATTTTGTGTCCCCGGCGCACCAGCTCGGCGCAAACCTCGTTGATGCGGAATTGCTCCGGGTAATAATATTGACTGATGACAAGTAGTTTCATGGCTGTTCCTGTTGGGGCATCTGAATGACATCCAGATAGCGGCGCTTCAGATGCGCCCCGTATTCTACCTTTACCTCCGGCAGCGTCTCTCCCAGCAGCTGCTTCACCCGCAGATAGGGCAGGTTCAGCCCGCCTGCCAGATACAGCACGATGGTTGCGGTGATTCTGGGGTTCAAATCCGTGAGCACGGGGCGGTCGTTTTCGTCCAGCATAAAGTCAAAGCCGATGTTTCCGTCCAGCTTGAGAAGCTGAATGATTTGGCGGCACAGGGCGAAAGCTTCCTCCTTCGGCTCCATGCGGGAGGCCATGGCGATGCTCATGCTGCTCTCGTAGTTCCGTCTGCCTGCAATGTACAGCGTCTCCCCCCGGTCAGCCAGCAGGTCAACGGTGTATTCGCAGCCGGGCAAATATTCCATGACCAGCAAATCCGGCATCGGCTGGCATTCATCCAGCGTGCGGCACATTTCCTCCATGGAGATGTTCAGGGAGCTGGGCTTGCTGTGGAGAAAGGCATCTGCTCTGGATAGGTCTGCCCGCACCACCCGCACGCCGCGGCTTCCGCTGCTCTCTGCTGCCTTGACCACCACCGGGCGGTCGGGATAGCCCAGCAGGGGGGCATATTTCTTCAAATCCTGGCTGCTGGAAATGGGGTAGAAGGCAGGGGTGGGCAGTCCACCGGCAGCCATGGCTTCATAAAGCTTGCGTTTGTTGTTGGCAACCAGGAGGGTCTGGCTGTCGGTGATGGCGACCCGAACGCCCAGCTGGCGGAATTCTGCAATCCGTGCCAGGATAATGGGCAGCTCTGTGGAAATATGGGGGAAAAATACATCCACCCGTTCCCGCTGGCAGATGTCCAGCAGCTGCTCCACATAGCCGGGAGCGGTACACGCGCCCACTTGATAGTAGCCGTCCAGCAGCTGCCCCATCATGGGGTCGGCTGCCATGTCCACGCCGATGATTTTGATGCGGCGCTCGCCGTTTTCCTTCAGGCAGCGGAAAAATCCAGGCATAAACATGGCGGCGCAAGCAGTGGTCAGTACAGTGATGTCCTTCATTTCTGCCCCTCCTCCGGGAAAACGAATTTTGAGAACACGTCCTCAAAGGTTTCTTCCCGCATGATTTCCCGTACCGTTCCGTCCGGCTCCACCGCCACCATGGCGCAGTTGGGGCGGATGAACTGAGGCTTTGACACAATGGAGTAGCCGCCAACATTTTGGAAAGCCAGCACATCCCCGGGACATAGAGGGCCGCTGTAGCCCTCCAGCATCAAATCCTGCTCCAAGCAGGTATAGCCCATCAAATCCACTGACGCATATACTTGCCCTGCCCCGGCGGTGACATGGCATAGGGGCAGCTTTTTCATGGTGCAAATCTCACCGAGGTTTTCGTAGCTGCCGTCCAGGGTGGCAATGGTGCGGCTGTGCACCGTCTTAATGTCCAGCACCCGGGTGACGAAGCTGAGATAGCGTGCCACCACCGTGGTGCCCGGCTCGGTAAACACAATGGGCTGCGCCTGGGGATAGCGCTGGATGAAGGGCTTCATGGCAGCCTGGGCGTATTCTTCATAGGTGGGAACCTGACCGAACTGCGCCCGCAGAACTTCGTCCATGTCAGCGAACATTCCGCTGCCCAGGCTGATGTATTCCGGCGTTCCGTCCACGTACCGGTCTGCGGCATCCACCATGATTTGTGCCCGCTTTTCCCAGGCGGGGAGCCAGCGGTTGCGGCTGATGTGACAGTGCAGCCCCACGATTTTAACATTTTCGTGACGGTGCAGCAGATTGATGGCCTCGGTTAGCTCTGGGCTGCCCACGCTCATGCCGAAACGGGAAACAAAGCCCAAATCCATGTTGATGCGCAGGCCAATCTTGATGGTGCATTCCGGGCAGGCAGCAGCCAGCTGGGCCACCCGTGCCGCCTCGGCGGGGTTATCCACATTGGAGATGCCGCCGTTGCGCAGGTGCTCCTCCATACAGCTGCCCTTGGCAGGGCCGTTGTAAACAATGTGGCTGTTTTCATACCCCAGCTTTTTAGCAAGCCGGTATTCCATGTCCGAAACCACCTCGGCATAGCCGCCCAGAGATTTCACCAGGTTACAGATATAGGGGGTATAGTTGGTTTTATAGGAATAGGCCACCCGGTAATTGGGGTACACCTGCTGCATAGTGGCTTGCAGCGCTTGATAGTTTTCAATAAAACCCTGGGTATCAAATACATAAAAGGGGGTGCTGCGCTCCCCCAACAGGCTGCGATATACCGATTTTTCCACGGCTGCTCACTCCTTTTTGTCCATATCCTTGCGATAAACATTCAAATGGGGGCGATCCATCTGAGCCCCGTAGCCGGTGGTAACTCTGCCCCACAAAATCCGAAAGGTGGTGTATATCACCTTGACATCCATCAGGAAGGACAGATGCTCGGCGTAGTAGCATTCGTAGGCAAACTGTTCTTCATAGGTGGTATAGGTTTTGCCGGAAAGGCTGTCCGGCGGAATCAGCCCGCCCCGTACCGTGTGGCGCTTGCGCTCCTCCGGCAGAAAATACGGCCCATAATAGGTGGGCAGCGGGCGGGGACCCACAAAGGACATCTTTCCGGTGAAGATGCACCACAGCTCCGGCAGCTCGTCCAGGGAGGAGGAACGCAGCAGCTTGCCGAATTTAGTCATCCGCTGCTCCTCGGGCAGATATTGCCCCTGGGCATCCTTTTCGTTGGTCATGGAACGGAATTTATACAGCCGGAAGGGCTTTTCGTCCTTTCCGATGCGCTCCTGAGAGAACAGCACCGGGGCACCCATCTGGATGCGAACCATCAACCCAATCAGCAAATACACAGGAGAAAATATCACAATCCCCACGGCGGACAGCACAATGTCCAGCAGGCGCTTGACGAACAACCGATACATCATCGCACCTCAAACACAATCTGGAAGGCTTCTGCCAGATTCACCCCTGCCATGGCACCCCGGTAGGCTGCCAGCCCCCGGTAGGCCTCGGGAGAACGGGGGTGGGGATAGGGGCGCATGACTCCCTTGTATTCTGCCAGCGCCCGGAGCTTGGCATCCAGCCCGTCTTCCCCAATCTCAATGAAGCAGTTGGGCATAAACCGGTTGGCGGCGCTGTCCAGCGACCATTCTGTTGCAGAGGGAGTTTCCATGTACATGAACAGCCGCAGCCGATAGCTGCACTGCTTGCGCTGGAACAGCCGGCAGGCCGCCTGGGCTGCCCCGCTGGTCATCACATGGTCGTTGTTGGTGTCAGTGGGGTGATGGGTGACAATGGCCTCTGCCTGAAAATCGTCAATGCAGTGCTCAATGAACTGCACCAGCTCCAGATGGGGCACGGTGTTCATTTTGATGTTGGGAAAGTCTGCATGGTACACCTTTTCCACGCCCAGAATCGCCAGCGCTTTTTCCTCGTCGGTGGCTAGGGTATCAGACAGGTTCCGGCGGGCGGCAGCCTGGCTGACCATAATGGCAACCGCCACATGATGTCCCTGGGACACCAGCTTGGCAATGGTGCCGCCAGCGGCATCGGACTCGTCATCCGGGTGTGCAACAACAAACAGGTAATTCATCGTTCTATCTCCTCTGTTATCCGTCTATGATGGGTGCCGGACTGCATGGGCCGCTTTCGGGCAGCGCCGGGGTTTTTCCGTCCAGCAGGTCTTGGCTCAGGGCAATCAGCCGCCGGGCAGCGCAGCTGCTGTTCCAGGTTTCGGCGATGGTGCGGTAGGCTTCTTCCCCCAGCTGCTGCCGCTGCCGGGGATGCTCCAACAGGAAGCGGGTTTGTGCCGCCAGCCCTGCCGGGTCGCCTACTTCAAACAGCAGGCCGTTTTTGCCGCTTTCAATCAGGAAGGGGGCAGCGCCCACTCCCCGGCAGGCCACCACGGCGCAGCCGCTGTTCATGGCTTCGTTGACCACCGCTCCCCAGCCCTCGTTCTGGTCGGAGGTCACCAGGAAGATGGCAGCGCGTTCCATTTTTCGGCGCACTTGCTCCGGGGTACAGGCTCCGGTGAGCTTCACCTGCGCCTGTAAGCCTTCTTTGGCAACCAGACGCTCCATTTCCTGCTGCAATTCGCCGTTGCCCACCAGCTCCATGGTAAAGGCGCAGCCCCAACGGCGCAGCTGCTTGGCAGCCGTAATGGCATACTCCGGGTGCTTCCAGGGAATCATCCGTGCCGCCCACAAAATGCTGGTGGGATTTTTCTCTGTCATCAGCTGGGGCAGGTCATACCCAATGGTCTGGGGGAAATAGCCCCAGCGCAGCGCTTTGCCCCGGAACTCGTGCAGCCGTGCATGGTCGGCGGCTGTATAGGCGCTGCTGGCAAGCAAATAGTGATTTTTCTGCGGCGGACGGTAAAACAGTCCATATTTGATAGCGCGTCCCCAGAATCCAAAGCCGGACAGCCCCTCTTTGAAAATCCGCTCGGAATAGCAAAAGGTCAGCTTGTGCGCCAGCAGCCGGGGCAGAATCAGCCCATAGGGGCAGCTGCCCCAAATCACCACATCCGCCTCCTGAATCAGCTTCCGGCATTTTTTCCGCTGGACAGGGTCGTATGCTTGCAGCACATAGGCCGGAATGTCAGTCGTTCCCCACCCCATATTTTTCCGCTCCTGCTCCATTTCCATGGTCTCAATGAAAAAGAAGGAGTGTCCCGTCATCTCATCCAGTGCCTCGCTGAGATAGCGCTGGTGATGATTAAAGTAATTCGATGCAATAACAATGGTCGTTCCACTCACCCCTTCCGAAAATTGCATATCTCTTATTATTATACCAGAAAAGTTTCATATTTCAATAACATGATTTGGCGCAGTGCCGCCTTTCCGGTGACGCTGCGAACCCTGTACCAATACATCGGTTCCCTAACCCGCCCAGTGACGGCGCACAGAGGAAACCAGGGGATTTTGGCAGCGCTTCGTTGAATGGCACGCGCCTACAGTCCGTTCCCACGCCCACATAAAAACGGGGCACATCGCATTTTCCGGCGACATACCCCGTTTTGTAATATTTTTCCTTGCAGTTTGTCGAATTTTGTGCTAATCTGTCCGTGGTGCTACCGGCACCCCGGTAGGCGGTTCCCCCCTCGACTTTTCCCCAGGGGGTAATCCTCTTTATTTACCCCCAATCAACATAGAGAGGGGGCTGACAGATATGTACGTTTCATGGAACGATTTATTTGCGTTCTGTACGGTCATTCTGACTGTCATTCTTGTTGTTTACCAGATGACAAATAAAGAGAAGTAACCGCCCTGCCTCCAAGCGTGCGATTACTTCTCGTCATGCATTTGGGGGAGCCGCCTGCTGGTAGCACCCTTTGTATTTATACTATACCCCATTTTGGGATATTTGTCAACGCCCTCCGCCATCAGCGCAGGGGATTTTTTCACCCATCGGGTAAAATGCATCCCTGTCGTAGAGCGAATCTCTTAAAACTTCACAAATGCGTTCAGACTTTGCCCTGCTATTATCCGAAGCAAAAGGCGAACTGCGTTTCTATAAAGATGAAGTTTTGAAGGATGTGCTCCAGTAGGGGCGGATAGAATCCGCCCGGGCGGCAGTGCCGCCGGACAATAACGCACA
>URPI01000059.1 GCA_900549705.1 uncultured Eubacteriales bacterium | reverse complement strand
ATTTCATCGTGACAGCTTCCCCCCGGGGGAAGCCAAGAACTCAGAAGATTTTGGCAAGTACCATCCAATAAAGCGCTCTGTTGCGTGAGCTTGCGGGTCGCCAGGTTGGCGACCCCTACAGGGGCGAGTGCGTTCATCTGAGTGCTTCCGAGAATCCAGGGTTGCGGCGGCTATGAGCCGCCCCTACGGGTGGTGCTGCGAAACCAGGGGGGCGGTGGGGGTCATGCCCCAAATACATTTAGTATACCAAGTGTTCAAAATTTTTTCAAGCAAGCATAGAAAACTATTTGCAAAAGCCCCATTCCAGGTTATAATGGGGAAAAACATCTTTAAAGCAGGGATTCCGTATGATTATTGTCATTGACATCGGCAACAGCACCGTGGTACTCTCCGGCATTGAGGGGGACACCGTTGTATTTTCCGGCGAGGTAGAAACAAATCACAGATGGGACGAGGTGGACTATGCCTATCGGCTGCGCCCCATCGTTTCGGGGGTCACCTGCCGAGGCGTTATCATTTCCAGCGTGGTTCCGCCCATTACAGAGGCCGTCCGTGCCGCCGCCCGGACGCTGCTGGGGGTAGAGCCAATGGTGGTGGACGGTCAGACGGAAACCGGACTGGTGGTCACGCTGCCGGAAAAAGAGAAGATTGGCAGGGATCGGCTGGTGGATGCCGCCTGGGCAGCCGCCCACTATCCCCTGCCGGCGGTAACGGCGGATTTGGGAACTGCCACCACATTGAACGTGATTTTGCCGGGGGGCGTGTTTGCCGGGGGCATCATCTGCGCCGGCATCCAGACCTGCCTGAACGCCCTGTCCCAGCGCACGGCGCAGCTGCCGCAGCTGCGGCTTCAGCGCCCGGAACATCTGGTGGGCCGCAACACCCAGGAGTGCATGATGTCCGGTGCCGTCCGGGGTACCGCCGCCATGGTGGACGGGCTGGTATCCGAGATTGAGACGGAGCTGGGGCAGCCGGTGACGCTGCTGCTCACCGGCGGCGGCGGAAAATACGTCACGGAATTTCTCCGTCATCCCCATGTGTTTGACCCGGATTTGACCCGGAAGGGGCTGGCATATCTGTACCGGCGGAATCACCCCCACCGGGACGGGGCGTAAGAAAATACATCAATCTGCCACCCCAGCTTCGGGGGATTTCTCCCCGGCGGGGTGGTATTCTTTTGGAGGACGACATGGACGACCGCGATTACATGGAGCAGGCGCTGGCGCTGGCACGGGAGGCAGCCCAGGAGGGCGAGGTGCCGGTGGGCTGCGTCATTGTGCAGGGGGATGAGATTGTGGGACGGGGGCGCAACCGCCGGGAGCATACCAAATCCGCCCTGTCCCATGCGGAAATTGAGGCCATTGCCCAGGCCAACCAGCGCTTGGGGGGCTGGCGGCTGTGGCAATGCACCATGTATGTCACCCTGGAGCCATGTCCCATGTGCGCCGGTGCCATCATCAATGCCCGGATTCCCCGGGTGGTGTACGGTGCCAGCGACCGGAAATTCGGCGCTTGCAGCAGCGTGTGCAGCCTGTTTCAGATGGGCTTCAACCATCATCCGACGGTGGAGGGGGGCGTGATGGAGGAGGAGTCAACAGCACTGATGCAGACCTTTTTCCAGAACCTCCGGGTGGAATTGCGTACCCGCCCCAAATGGAAAAAGCCGGAGGTGTGAGGGATAGCCCCATTGGACGCAAGCCTGCGGTTTCCACCGCACCCGTAGGGGAGGCTCTTAGCCTCCCGCAGCGTTGGATTTCAGCAAGCATTCAGTGAATGGCACACGTCCTGTAGGGGTCGCCAACTTGGCGACCCGCTGCGGCGAAGCCGCCCCGGCTCCCCTGAAAGGGGAGCTGCTGAGTGAAGCGAAGCTGAGGGGTTTTCATGCTCTAGTGACGGACAAACCCCTCCGCCTCACGTTCGTTCGGCGCCTCCCCTTCCAGGGGAGGCAAGGGTGCTTCGCACCGGGGGAACGGCGGGTCGCCAGGTTGGCGACCCCTACAGGGGCGAGTGCGTTTATTTGGGTACTTCCTGAAATCCGGGGGCGGCGGGAGGCTAAGAGCCTCCCCTACCGGTGCAGAGGGAGCCAAGGCAGCTGCGCCGCTTGCGGGTCGCCAGGTTGGCGACCCCTACCATGGCTGTGCAAAACCAGGGACACATCCGCCGCAAGTGGCTGCTTTTTGGAAGGAGCGATTTGATTGGAAACCGATCTGCAAGCGCGCAGGTTCAGCGCCTGGGTCATTGCCCTGACGCTGGTATTCCGCCTTTTTGAAACAGGCCTGCCCCTGCGGGCGGCGTGGACACTGGCTGCCAAATCCAGCCCCCAAAAGATACAGACGGATGCCGGGCAGGAAGCCCGGCATTTTTCTTTTCCCTTTCCCGCCGAGTCCTCTCCGCCCATGGATTATTCTCCAGACCCAACCTGTCCCTCCTTTGACCCGGAGACGGAAATTGAAATTCAGAACACCAGCAGCAAAACCCCGGATTTTCCCGCCCTGCTGACTGCCCCGCTGGAATGGGCACTGGCAGACAGCCATCCGACGGTGCTCATCCTTCACAGCCATACCTCCGAGAGCTATGAACAGGGAAACGCATCCTATCAGGAACTGGCCGACTACCGCACGCTGGACGAAAACTACAATATGCTGGCCGTGGGCGATCGAGTGGCACAGCGGTTGGAAGAAGCAGGCATCGGCGTGATTCACGACCGGGAATATCACGACTACCCCTCCTATAATTCTGCCTATACCAGTGCGCGAAAAGCCATCCAGGCAGAATTAAAAAACAATAGCGGCATTCTGCTGGCACTCGACCTCCACCGGGATGCCGCCGAAAACAACGGTCAACAGCTGCCCACCGCCATCACCATGGACGGCCAGCGCTGTGCCCGTCTGATGACCGTGCTGGGGGCGGGACGAAGCGGCCTGGAAAACCGGCGCTGGCAGGATAATCTCTCTCTGGCGCTGAAGCTTCAGGTGCAGCTGGAGCAGGCAGCGCCGGGCATCACCCGCCCCATTTCCCTGCGTCCTCAGCGGTTCAACCAGGATTTGGTTCCCTTCTCTCTGCTGGTGGAGGTTGGCTCTGCCGGGGATACCCTGGAGGAAGCACTCCGCGCAGCGGATTTGCTGGCAGCGTGCATCATCTCCCTGCAAAACGGGAGTCAATAGCGATGTTGGTTTTCTTGGGAACGGCAGGTGAAACAGGAGAAGCTGCACCGTATGACAAGCGCCGCAGCCTCCGCCGATGGCGCAGCGCAAAGGTATCCTCCGTCCCCATTTCCGCCACATCCGTGGCACTGACAACCGGCTGATATTCGGCTCATTCTACCTACCGGGGCGGCAAATTGTCGCCCCGGATATTGATATATATG
This sequence comes from uncultured Eubacteriales bacterium, assembly GCA_900549705.1. GTDB lineage: Bacteria > Bacillota > Clostridia > Oscillospirales > Oscillospiraceae > Faecousia. Next base: position 8,243 of record URPI01000059.1, on the reverse strand, counting down.
ACATTTTCTCCGGCAAAACAGCATTCACCGCACTTGCAACGAGCGCCGAAATATGCTATATTGATTTGGAAATTCAGCAAAGCAACGTTTTAGAAGGTGGTTTTATTCTTCACATTCGGGATGCAGCCCCCCGGGACATTGCACAAATTATGGACATTTATGCACACGCCCAGGATTATATGATTCAGTCTGGAAATCCCACCCAGTGGGGGCATTTTTACCCGGAGGCTGCGCTGATTGCGTCGGATATCCGTCAACACACCTGCAAGGTGATATTCGATGAAACCGGAATCCATGGCGTGTTTGCGCTGTTTGCAGGGGTGGAACCAACCTACGCCCGTATAGAGGGCGGAAATTGGCTGAACAATGCGCCATACCGAACCATTCACCGGCTTGCCGGTGACGGGCAGGTGCATGGCCTGTTCCGGTGTACTGCAAGCTACTGCAAGGCCATCGCACAGAACATCCGAATCGACACCCATGCCGACAACAAAACCATGCAGCATCTGATTGAAGCGGACGGCTTTACCCGGTGCGGCATCATTTATATTGCGGATGGAACGCCGCGGATTGCCTACCAGTGGACGGCATAATAGCCCCTTTTCCCCAGGCCTGCGGCATCAAAAAAGTTTCGGTTGAGTTTAGAAAGCTGTGTTATCATCCATGTTGGATTGTTATGCGTGGAAGGAGGCAGCGTATTGCGCCCGATTATTGAACCCCCTTTTTGTAAATTTCTGCGCTGGATTGTTGGGGTAGTTTATCCCAACATGGAGCTGGTGGGGCTGGAAAATCTGCCGGAGGATGCCTTTGTGCTGGTGGGCAACCACTCCCAGGCGCACGGTGCCATTGTGGCAGAGGAACGTCTGCCCTTTGACCATTATACCTGGTGTGCCTGGCAGATGATGGACAAGAAGGAAGTCAGCCGCTATGCCTATACGGATTTCTGGCAGGACAAGCCAAAGGCTGTCCGCTGGATTTTCTGGTTGGCAAGCAAAATCATCAAGTACCCCGCCGTGTACATCATGACCCATGCCCGCACCATTCCGGTGTATCATGACAGCCGATGCCTGACCACCTTCCGCCGCTCCATTGAAAAATTGCAGGACGGCTATTCTCTGGTCATCTTCCCGGAATGCCGGGAGGAATACAACAACATTGTCCACCAGTTCCAGGATCGCTTTATTGACATTGCCAAGATGTACTATAAGCGCACCGGGAAGAAGCTCAGCTTTGTGCCCATGTATCTGGCTCCAAAACTGAAAAAGATTTTTTTCTGCAAGCCCATTGTGTATGACCCGGATATTCCCATGGACATCCAGCGCGGCCAGATCAAGCAGCAGCTGATGGATGCCATCACCGGGATTGCCTGTGCCCAACCGCTGCATACCGTTATTCCCTATTGCAATGTTTCTAAAAAACAATATCCCAAAAATCTCCCCTGTGAGGTGTACCACATTGCGTCGTCAAAGAGTTGACTACAGCGGTTTTCGCCTGTCCCGGGTGAAGGAGCCGCAGTTTCGCCATGTGCTGCTGTTTGGCACATGGATCATCTACTTTATCTTATTCCTTCTGACGGAGAATCTGATTCCGCCGGAACGCTGCCACATCATGCACTGTGCCGTGGATGATATGATTCCCTTTAACGAGTATTTCCTGATTTTCTACACCGGCTGGTATCTGCTGGTGGCAGGCAGTCTTGCCTATTACTTTCTCTATGATGTGCAGCGGTTCAAGGAGCTTGACCTTTATATTTTCGTCACCCAGGTGGTGGCCATGGCCATTTACATTCTGTTTCCCAGCCGCCAAGACCTGCGCCCCGCCGTGTTCCCCCGGGAGAATTTCTTCACCTGGGTGATGGGACTGATTTACACCCTTGATACGGACACCGGCGTGTGCCCCTCTTTACACGTTGCCTATTCCCTGGCGATTTTCAACGTCATTGTCAAGGATAGGGATGTGCATAAGTGGGTCAAGTGGTTCGTAGGCATTTTTGCCGCCTGCGTGTGCGCTTCCACCATGTTTGTCAAGCAGCACTCCTTCCTGGATTTTCTGGCGGCGCTGCCGGTGGTGCTGCTGGGCGAGTGCATCATCTACGGAAAAAGCTATTGGCTTCCAAGGTTCAAAAAGCAAAAGGTATCCTGAAAACACCCCTTCCCCGCGCTATGAGGCCGTTGGGCAGGTGCGTTGTTCAGAGAAACAACAGCCGGATAAGGCGCAGACTGAGATGTCTGTTCCTTGTCCGGCTTTTTTCATGCAAAAGGAGGGGTTTGCAGTCCTCTTACCACTAGCGATACGCCCTCCCGGGTTTCGAGAGGGCGCATTACTTGTCCTGTTAATTGAAAACGTACTTTTCCAGCCGGTCGAAGGCCTCCTCCACCCGGCTTCTGGGCAGCGCCAGATTGATGCGGATGCTGCATTCTCCGTGGAAGGGGCGGCCGTCCTGGAAGGCAACGCCCACCGCCCAGGCAGCAGCAAGCACCTCGTCCAGCGTCTTATGATGGGCTGCACACCACTCGGTGCAGTCCACAAACAGCATATAGGTGCCCTGGGGCTTGGAAAAATGAACGCCGGGGAAATTTTCCCGGATGAAGTCGCAGGCATAGTCCACGTTGCCGCGGAGCACCTGCCGCAGCTCCTCCAGCCATTCATAGCCCTCCGGCTGATAGGCTCCAATCAGCGCATACATGGACAGCATATTCTGCTCGTTGTAGTGGCTGAGGCTGGCTTCCTTCCGCACCCGGTCCCGCAGCCAGGAATTGTAGATGATGCTGTAGCTGCCCACCAGCCCTGCCAGATTGAAGGTTTTGCTGGGGGCATACATGGCAACGGTGCGCATTTTGGCATCCTTGCTGACGGACTGGGTGGGGATGTGCTTGTACCCCGGCAAAATGAGATCCGACCAGATTTCATCGGAAATGACATACACATCGTATTTTCGGAACAGCTCCATGGCTTTTTCCAGCTCCCAGCGCTCCCACACCCGTCCGCAGGGGTTGTGGGGCGAGCAGAGGATGGCGGCGTGGATGTGCTGCTGGGAAAGCTTCTGCTCCATGTCTTCATAGTCCATGCGCCAGACATTTTCTTCGTCCAGCTTCAGGGAGGAGTGGACAATTTCATAGCCGTTGTCCCCCAGGGCATGGGTAAAGCCGATGTAGGTGGGGCTGTGAACCAGCACCTTGTCGCCCCGGGAGCACAGCACATTCAGTGCGCTGACCACCCCGCCCAACACGCCGTTGGCATAGGTGATTTCTTTCTCCCCCACAGTTACCCCATGGTGATTTTTATGCCAGGCGGAAATTTCGTCATAATATTCCTGCCGGGTAGAAAAATAACCGTAAGCAGGATGCTGTGCGCGCTGGATAATGGCAGCGGGCACGGTGGGGACGGTTGGGAAATTCATGTCAGCCACCCACATGGGAATCAGGTCAAAGCCTTTTTTTGTGGGGCCGTCAGGACTGTGGATGGTGCTGCCCGGGCCGTCTACCGCCAGAGCATCCAGCCCCTTCCGGTTCAGGACGGTGGTAAAATCATATTTCATGGTGCTGCCTCCTTGGTGATTTTTCTTCATTATACCCAGGGATTTGACAAAATGCAAGGGGCACACAGGGGGCGATTACGACGATTGCACTGAGCGGCGAAGCCGCCTTGGCTCCCCTGAAAGGGTGTTGCAGAGCGCAGCGAATCTTTCAAAATTATGATTGCCGGGGGCAATCATTCCACTGTTGAAAGGTGGTTGAGCGTTAGCGAAACCGGAGGGGTTTGTTCGTCAACAGGGCGGTTCACGAAAACCCCTCAGTCAGATTTGTCGGTTCCGAAGTGCCGCCAAATCTGCCAGCTCCAGCTCTGCATTAAGCATCTGTACGCCATAAATGGCTACAGCTGCTAAACCTTTCAGGGGCGCCCTTGGCAAAACCGGCACCCGGTTCCATTCACCCAACCGCACCCCCTCAGCTTCGCGTTCGCTCAGCAGCTCCCCCAAAGGGGGCGCCGAGGGCGCTTCGCGCCGGGGCATACCATCAAATCACCGCATAGATATAGCGGTACACCGCCTTTTTCCACCAAGGGGCTTTGCGCAATGCTTTTCGGCAAGCGGTTTGGAACTGGGCAAACTGCCTTAGCTCCTCCGCCGTCAGCGTATGCTGGCTATACATGGCCTTTTCCGTCAGCTCCTCCAATTCCTCCGGCACCTTGCGCCGGGCGAGGCGGGCAAGAATCCAGATTTCCCGGTTGCAGCTGAGGGCGCGCTGATTATTGCTGCCCTTCTGCTGCTTTTTCCTGCGCAGCTCAATGCGCACCAAGCGCTGCATTTCCGCCAGCAGTGATGCCAAGCCGGCAGCCAGCAGGGTCAGCGGAATCCACAGGGGGATTTGCTTCCGTTCCCGGTTTGGCTGCGCCGGTGCTTCGGTGGATTCCGGCTCCGTGGACATTTGGGTCGAAGGCACCGGCACCGGCTGCGTGACTGCCTGGGTTGCGGACTGTTCCGTGGGGGCAGTGGTGGGCGCAGGCAAATCCTCCAGCGAGGCGGGCGTTGCTTCCAGCACATACCAGCCCCAGGTGCGATAATTGTAATATTCCACCCAGGCGTGGGCATCGTCAGAGGTCACCTGCACCGGCTGCCCGGCGCGGGCATCCACCCGATAGCCGGTGACATACCGCGCCGGAATCCCCGCCGCCCGCAGCAGCACCGTTGCCGCCGTGGCAAAGTGGACACAATAGCCCCGCTCCCCCTGCTCCAAAAACCACAGGGCAAAGTCTGATGTATTCTCGCCCATGGCCGTGCCCGTCCGGTCATAAACCGCCCGGCTCTGCACATAGGATGCCACATTGGCGGCGGTCTGCTCCACGCTCTCCGTGCCGATGGCGGCGGACTGAATCAGCTGGCGACACCGGCTGCCGGTTTCCTCCGGTAAAGTCAGCCATTGGTTGCCGGGATAGGCCGCCAGAGAAAATTCCCGCAGCTCAAAGGTTTCAACCGCACCGCCTTCGTTTTCCGCCCGCCCGTTCAACAGGAACACCTGTCCATTGGGAAACGCAGGCACCAGCAGTTCATCGGCACTGCCCAGCAATTCCACCCGGACGCTTCCCCGGGTGCTGCCGCTGCCCGCCAGCGTATCCTGACGGCCAGAGGTGGATTCCCAGGCCGTGCCGGTATAAATATCATAGTCCTGCGCCCGGAGATACACCGTTCCTGACTGCTCCGCCGTCACCTCCGCCACCGGGATGCCCAGCAGCAGCTGGGTAGGCAAAACAGTGAGATTCACCTTTTCCCGCCGCTTGAAGCCGGAAAGGAAATCCATTTGCTGGAGGCTCCGGGGAAACGCCGAAAGGCTCGTAAGGATATTTTCCCGCAGCTGAACCGTGCTGTTGACATAGGTCTCCCGGGGGAAGCAATAAAACAGCACCGCCAGCCCCAGGGTGATGGGCAGCACCGCCGCTGCAAAGAGCTTGTTGGCCTGGGTGCCGTTTTCCCGCCGCACGCCGTCCGTCACCAGCAGCAGGCACAGCCCCAGCAGCAGCCCAAACAGCGCCTGGGGCTGGGGCACCGTGTCCGTCACCACCATGCAGGCCGCCAGGGGCAGGAGCAGCAGCGCCACAGGCAGGCATTTTCCCTTCCGGCGGCATATCGTCCGGCTCACGGCGTAAATCTGCGCCATTCCCAGCACCAGCACCGGCAAATCCGATGCCGTCCGCTCCACCTGCAAGACCTCCGGGATACCGAAGCCATAGCCGCTGTCATAGGCTTTGGCCAGCGTCCCCAGGGTTCCCAGCAGTTGGATGCCAAAGCCTCCGTCCCGCCACAGCCAGAAGCAGCCTGCCGCTGCAACGGTCAGCAGCACCACCCTGCCCCAGCGCCGGAATTGCAGCACGCTGCACACCAGCGCCCAGCTCAGCCACAGCAAAATAATCACCGTCTCCCCGGAAATCCGAAGGGAAAAGGCGGAAATCAGGCATCCCGCTCCGCTCCATGCACACAGCAGGGACAGCAGCGCGGACTCCAGAAACGCGGGCAGCTTACGAGTCATCGGCTTCACCTCCCATGTGATAATGCCATCCGGCATCCGCTCCCGCCCAGCTTTCCTCTTGCGGGGCAAGGGGGGCACACAGCAGCGCGTCAATGGCTCCGGTCAACCCCTCCCGGGAGTCCACATAGGCCGCCTGTAGCCCGAGGCCGGTGGCGGCGCGGATTTCAAAATTCAGTTCCCGTTCCAATAAGTAATTGCCGGTGTATACCAGCCGCCCCAGCTTCCGGTCAAGCTCTTGGGGGGTGCCCCGCAGATTCACCGTCAGCAGCACTGCCCCCTGTACCGGCTCCATCGGCTCCCGCAGAATCAGGTCGCCCACCTTGGCGGACAGCTTCCAGTGGAGCTGGTTCAGGTTGTCCCCGGGGCGGTAAAGCCGGTGCTCGTGGTTTTCGGCGTAGCCGCCGCCGGGCTTGGGCACCCAGGCGTTTATCTCCATGCCTCTGGGGTCAACCAAATCCTCTACCGCCTGGGCCTTCGGCCTCACCAGCACCGTCTGCTCCCTGCATTTGCGTACCCGGAAGGAAAACAGCCCCATATAGTCGCACACCCGTGCCTTTTCCACCGTCACCCGGTAGCCGCCGCAGTGGTCGGTGGGGAAGCCCTTTCCCTGCTCATAGCGCCAGCTTTTTCCGCTCCAGATGCCGCTGACCCGCAGACAGCCCCGGAAGGGCGGCATCGGGAACGCACAGCTGCCCAGCAGCATCAGCTCTGCTTCCTCCCCCATTTCCAGCACCCCTGCACCGGTGGGTGCCATCTGAAAGCTGAAAATAGCCGGAAGGCTTATCAGCAGCGACAGCCACGGAAGCCCCGCCGCAGTCAGCAGCAGCATCCAGGCCAGCCATTCTCCGCTTGCGACATAGTAAACCGCCGCACAGGCAAGCAGCAGGAAATATTCCAGTCGTTTCAGTGCCATATTATCGCAGCTTGGGGGCGGGAACGGACTGAACAATCCGCTCCAACACGTCACCGGGAAGAATGCCCTGGGTCTGCACCCGGGGGGTGAGAATCAGCCGGTGCTCCACGCAGCGGGCAAATACCTCCCGCACATCTCCGGGAATCACATAGTCCCGCCCCCGCAGCTGGGCAACGGCCTTGGACATGGCCGCCACTGCCAGCGTGGCACGGGGGCTGGCACCCCGGGCTATCTCGGCATCATTGCGGGTTGCCCCCACCAGACGGACAATATAGCTCACCACGGTGTCGCTGATAAAGGTTCGCTCCACCGTGTCCTGGAGCGCAATCAGCTGCTCCCTGGTTACAATGGGCATCAGGGATTGCAGGGGGTTTCCCTCCTGCCGGTTCAGCACCATGGTCACCTCATCCGCCGGCTCCGGGTAACCCAGACTCAGGCGAATCATAAACCGATCCATCTGGCTGTCGGGCAGCAGCTGGGTTCCCGCCGCGCCCACAGGATTCTGGGTGGCAATGACAATAAAGGGGCTGGGGATGGGATGGCTCACGCCGTCCACCGTCACCTGCCCCTCCTCCATGGCTTCCAGAAGCGCCGATTGGGTACGGGAGGTGGCGCGGTTAAGCTCATCCGCCAAAAACAGGTTCGTCAGCACCGCACCGGGCTGGTAGCGCAGTCCGCCGGTCTGGGCATCGGGGATGCTGTAGCCGGTGATATCCGAGGGCAGCACATCGGGGGTAAACTGAATGCGGCTGTAGGATAAGTCCAGCGCCTTTGAAAAGGCCAGCGCCATGGTGGTCTTTCCCACGCCGGGAATGTCTTCCAGCAAAATATGGCCGCGTGCCAGAATTGCAGCCAGCACCCACAACAGCACCTCGTCCTTGCCCACCACGGCACGGCGTACCTGATCTAGTATCTGCTGAACCACAACGGTCACTTCATTTTCTTTTGTTTGCATCGGAATGCTCCTTTCAAAAAGGTTACCAGTGCATTATACCCTGTGAATGTGAAAAAAACAAGTCGAGGCCACGCCTCCCGGAAGGAAATACATAAAGGGGCGGCAGTGCCGCCAGACAATGACGCACGGAGCCTGTACCGATACGTTGGTTCCCTAACCCGCCCGGCATCGCCCACCTGCGTGGGCGAAAGTAATAGGTAAGAGTGAATAGTGAATAGGTGGTATCCTGTTGGCTGCTGCAAGCCAAAAGCTTTTGAGCCTGGTAGGGGTCGCCAACCTGGCGACCCGCTGCGGCGAAGCCGCCTTGGCTTCCCCCGGGGGGAAGCTGCTGAGCGTAGCGAGGCTGATGAGG
>URPI01000058.1 GCA_900549705.1 uncultured Eubacteriales bacterium | reverse complement strand
CGCAACAAAACAGCGGCACTTCGGAACCGATGTTTTTGTTGTGACTGATGAGGGGTGGCGAGAGCTTAAAATCTCCACAACATTACGTTGAATGGTGGAAACTGAAACAAATACCATTCATCCAGCCACATTCATGAACCAACCTGTCGCCGCCCCTCATCAGGCTTTTTTGCCAATCGGTTCCGAAGTGCCGCTTGGCAAAAAATCCAGCTTCCCCCCGGGGGAAGCCAAGAGCGGTAGCCAGAAGCTTGTCCCATCCATCGGACGGCTCAATTTCGTCAGCTTCGGGCAGATGCTACCCTCCCTACAGAATTTGATTTTGAATTTCCCCATACATGAAAGGAGTTTCCTTTGGACACACTGATTGCAAATGTCACTGCGGTGACCATGAACACCAAAATGGAGGTTATCTTCGGTGCTTACATCGGCATCGAGGGCGGAAAAATCGTTTCCGTCTCCCGCACCGCCCCCAAGGAGCCGCCGAAAACCGTGATTGACGGCACCGGCATGGTTGCCATGCCCGGTCTCATCAACTGCCATACCCACCTGGCTTCCTCCGTGCTGCGCAGCTATACCGACGACCTGAGCAACCAACAGGCATTGGAGGAGCTGCTGAAAAAAGAGGCAAAAATGGACTCCCGCTGCGCCAAGGCAGCGGCGCTGCTTTCCATTGCGGAATGCCTGCGCTTTGGTGTGACCTCCGTATCCGACCTCTACTATTACCCCAACGCCACCGCCGAAGCCGTGGCGGAATCCGGCATCAAGGCAAATCTGGCGCTGTCCTCCTATCGCTTCATCGATGAGAACGAAGATTTTGACTTCGACACCGATGAACAATGCCAGGAGTTCGTAAAGGTCACGGAAAAATGGAACGGCTATGACGGCGGCAGAATCAAAATTGATGCCGGCATCTACGCCGAGTACACCAGCAACTACAAGCTGTGGGAGGGGCTGGTGGGCTATGCCAGCGAGCAGAACCTGGGCATCCAGCTCCACCTGGCGCAAACCCCCGGCGAGGTGGAAAGCTGCCAGGAGCGCACCGGTATGAACCCCGGCGAGCTATTAAACTGCCACGGCCTGTTCAACGTCCCGGCAACCGCCGCCGGGTGCGCCTTCCTGGACCCCATGGAGCAGAAGCTGCTGGGCAAAAAGAAGGTAACTGCCGTGGCGCTGCCCCTGGCCTCCGCCAAAAGCGGTCTGCCCTGCGCCCAGATTTTGGAATGCGTCCAAGCGGGCATGAATGTGGCACTGGGTACCGACGGTGCGGTAGAAGCAGGCAACCTGGATATGTTCGAGGTTATGCGCGGTGCTTCCATGGCGGTGCGCAGCCGCAAGCAGGACGCTTCTGCGCTGCCCAGCTCCGCCGCCCTGATGATGGCAACGGTCTGCGGTGCGCAGGCTCAGGGAAGGAGCAAGGAATGCGGAATGCTCCAGGCGGGCATGGATGCCGACATCGTGCTGGTGGACTTCACCGCCCCCCATCTGATGCCCTGCCACAATGTGATAAATGGTCTGGTGTTCTCCGCCAAGGGCGGCGACGTGGCAATGACCATGGTGCGGGGACAGATTTTGTATCAGAACGGCAAATTCCCCACCATCGACCTGAACAATGTGGTAGAGGAACTGGTCAGCGAGGCCATTCCCAAGCTCTTCCAGAAGGATGAACCCATGACGGAGGCGAAATAATGGCAGAGCAAAAAAAGCAAAATTTCCTGCAAGGCACAGCGCTGTTGGCAGCGGCCACCGTAATTGTCAAGCTGGTGGGTGCACTTTACAAGGTTCCCCTCAATGCCATTATCGGAGAGAAGGGCTTTGGCTATTTCAGCACCGCCTATGAAATTTACAACATTCTTCTGATGATTTCCACCGCCGGTTTGCCCGTGGCCATGAGCCGCATGATCAGCCAAGCCAGCAGCCTGGAGCATTACGGGCAGGTGCGGCAGGTGTATTCCACCGCCAAGCGCATTTTCCTGCTGCTGGGCATTGTGGGCAGCTTGCTGATGACCGTATTTTGCCGCCCGCTGGCACGGTTCTGGAACCAGCCGGATGCCTGGGCTGCCATCGGCTTCCTGGGCCCCTGCGTGCTGCTCATCTGCATCATGAGCGCCTTCCGGGGCTATTTCCAGGGGCAGAGCAATATGATTCCCACCGCCGTCTCCCAGGTGCTGGAGGTGGTTACCAAGCTCATTGTGGGTATGGCCGCCGCACTGGCGTTCCTGAAGGCCACGGCGGATGTCTCCCTGGCGGCAGGCGGTGCCATTTTAGGCGTGACAGCCAGCTGCCTGGTATCGGCAGTGTATCTGTACAGCTGCTTCCGCAAGAGCTACCGCCAACTGCCCGAAACCGGCGATGCCCCCGCAAGCTTCGGCGATACCGCCAAGGAGCTACTGAAAATTGCAGTGCCTATCACCGTCAGCTCCACCATTTTGTCCATCATCACCTCTCTGTCCAGTAAAATTTACATGGGCAGACTCCTGGGGCAGGGCATCAGCCAGGAGTGGGCGGACACCATGCGGGGCGTTCATGTGATGACCCAAACCATCTATAATATGCCCTGTGCCTTCATCACCCCCATCACCGTCAGCATCATTCCCGCCATCACGGCGCAAATCACCCTGAAAAAGTTCAAGGAAACCCGCATGACCGAGGAATCCGCCATTCGGGTTACCGGCATCTTTGCCATGCCCTGTGCGGTGGGGCTTGTGTGCCTTGCCCAGCCGGTGACGGCGCTGCTGGGCAGATATACCGGGGAAAAGCTGGTGCTGGCCACCCAGATGATGCAGGTATTGGGCGTTTCCGTGGTGTTCAATGCGCTGGTGCTGGTGACCACCGCCATCATGCAGGCCCATGGCAATGTAAACCGCCCGGTTTTGAATATGCTCATCGGCGGCGTGCTGAAGCTGATTGTGGTGTATGTCCTCACCGGTAACCCCGCCGTGGGCATTGTGGGCACCCCCATCGGCACGCTGCTGAGCTATGTGGTCATCTGCATTCTCAATGTCTATTCCATCCGCTCTTTGGTGGAAGACCCGCCCCGGATGCTCAAAAACCTCGTCCGCCCCTTCCTGGCCGCCTGTGTCATGGGCGTGGCCGTGTGGCTGACCTGGTGGTGCCTGAGCATGGTGGGCGTTGGCAGCCGGGTGCTGCTGGCAGGTGTGCCCATTGCGGTGGGCGGCGTTGTATACCTGCTTTCCGCCATTGTTCTCAAGGTGCTGACCAAGGAAGACTGCCTGCTGCTTCCCAAAGGGCAGAAGATTGCAAAAATTCTGAAATTGTGAGTTTTTTCAAAGAAAACCCTTGCGTTTTTCCAATTGTTATGCTACTCTAAGGAAGCTCTTTTTCCAGACGGAGCAGAGCCTGTCCCACAGGATTTCACCGGGATTGGAGCTGGGACTCCACCCGTAAATTTATTGAAATGAGGAATTTACCATGAATAAAACTGAGCTTGTTGCCGCTGCCGCCGAGCAGACCGGCATGACCAAGAAGGATACCGAAAAGGCACTGAACGCCGCATTTGAAGTGATTGCCTCCGCTCTGAGCAAGGGCGAGAAGGTGCAGGTCAGCGGCTTCGGCATTTTTGAAGTCAAGGAGCGGGAAGCCCGCATGGGCCGCAACCCCCGCACCGGCGAGGCCATGGAAATCGCCGCTTCCCGCACCCCCACCTTCAAGGCCAGCAAGACCCTGAAGGATGCCCTGGAAAAGTAATCCATGCGTCTTGACAAATATCTGAAGGTGTCCCGGCTGATTAAGCGCCGCACCGTGGCCAATGAAGCCTGTGACAATGCCCGCATCAGCGTCAACGGCAAGCCTGCCAAGGCCAGCTATGACGTAAAGGTGGGGGACAGAATCGAAATCTCCATGGGTGCCCGCACCGTGGCTGTGGAGGTTTTGCAGGTGGCCGAAACCGTCCGCAAGGACGATGCCGCCGCCATGTACAAGGAAATCTGAAAAAAGCCTGTGACCATTCCAACCGAGGGTCACAGGCTTTTTTTGCGGTGTAAGGGGGAATCCCCATGTCATCCCACGCACCCGTAGGGGAGGCTCTTAGCCGCCCGCCGTTCCCCGGTGCGAAGCATCCTTGCAGGGGAGCCAAGGCGGCTTCACCGCAGCGGGAGGCTAAGAGCCTCCCCTACGGACTCAGAAGATTTTGGGTGCAACCATTCATTGAAACGCTCTGTTGCGTGAATTGCGGGTCGCCAAGTTGGCGACCCCTACAGGGGCGAGAGCGTTTATCTGGGTACGTTCTAAAATCCGGAATTGCGGGAGGCTAAGAGCCTCCCCTACGATGGGCGGTAGGAAATCAGAAGTGCATACCGCTCAACATACTACACCCCCTCTGCGACTCGCTAAGTGCCGCCTGCGGCGGTTGTTCGCTTGCATAGCGCCTTTAGCACCAAGAAACGGTGAGCAATGAGCCTTCTGCACCAACAACTCAAAAAGCACCGGGAAGCTGTTTTTTCCAGTCTTCCCGGTGCTTTTGTCTTTTCAAATATGGAGTCAACGTATCTTCTTGCCGTCCAGCACCGCTTCCACCAGCCGGTCACCCTGATAGCGCAGGGTCAGCAGGAAGAAGGGGGCATCCTGCCACAATAAATCCAGGAAAATCTGATCTCCCTCCCACTTGGGCAGGGCATCCAAAAACTCCATGCTCACCCATTGCAGGTCGCCTTCGTCACATTCTATCAGCTCCCCGGTAAAATCATCGGCGGTAAAGAGGTACATATATTCTCCCTCGCCGCCCTCCTGCAAAAAGGTGACCACACCCCGGCATCGCCAGGAGGTGAGGGTCAGGCCGGTTTCTTCCTTGGCCTCCCGGAGAATGCACTCCTCCGGGGCTTCCTCCGGCTCAAATTTCCCGCCAATGCCAATCCATTTGTCATGGTTGATGTCATTTTTCTTTTTGACCCGGTGGAGCATCAGCACCTTGCCGTCTTTTACGATATAGCACAGCGTGGAATTATGCATCCGCAGACTCCCTCGGCTTCTGCACCAGGCGATAGGCCAGGTGCTTGTTGACCACGGTGATGTGCTCGTGGCCGTCCTCCCGTTCGCCGTCCAGCGTCCAGGGCATTTCCGGGTCGGCGGTAATCTCAATCTTGCTGCCGGAGCGGAAGGTAATCATCTCGCAGTTGTTGTACTGCTGGCTCTGCACGGCAGCAATGCACTCGGTCAGCTCCAAAAGGCTCTGAGGAGAGCGCACCAGCAGCACCTCCAGCTTGCCGTCGGCCATGTCCACCTGCTTGGGATCCAAAGTCAGGATGCCGCCCACGGAAGTGGAATTGCAGATGGCACCGAACAGAAAGTCATCCTCCACCACCTCGCCGTTGATTTCCATCCTGATATGCTCCGGGCGAATCTGAGACAGCTCCGAAATACCGCTGAGCACATAGGCCGTGTGTCCCAGGGCGTTTTTAATGGACTGGGGCGTGGTATAGCTGGTTCTGGTAAAAGCACCAAAGGATGCCACATAAGAGAAGAAACGCCCGCAGAAGCTGCCTGCATCATAGGAAACAGGCACGCCCTCCACAATCTCCTGGGCTGCTTCCAGTGGCTCGGTTGGCAGATGGAGGCTGGCGGCAAAATCGTTGGTGGAACCGGCGGGAATGTAGCCCACCGGGATGTCCACATTGGCTTTCAGCAGCCCGGCCACCGTCTCGTTGAAGGTGCCGTCGCCGCCGCAGCAAACCACAATATCCATGCCGGGAGCCAGCGCCTGCACCACACCCGTGGCATCACCAGGGCCGGCGGTCATATGCACCGTTACCAGATAATCCGCCCGGTTGAACATTTCCAGAATGTCCGCCAGATATTTGTTTGCCCGGCGTTTCCCGGCATAGGGATTCATGATGAAAAGCATTTTTTTCATATGATTTACCTCATTTCATTGACGTATCAGGATGATGAACGTCCCGCAGGACATTCCTTGCATTGCTTTTCGGCGACAGCCTTATTCCTCTGTCTCCTCAACAGGCTCCGCCAGCTTTACCACCATCACATCGTCCACCATCCGGACGCTTCCCTGCGCCGGGAACGGGGGCATTTCCATTACCCTGGGATCCTTCTCCAGTGCAATGACTTCTTTCTCACTGACGCACTCCGCCGGGTAGCCCAGGTAATAGGTCAGGTATGCAACATAGGTATCATAGTAGCTGACGGAAAAATTAAACCACAGACCGGTGGCATCGTTGGCAATGCCGGGGCGCTGCACCGACAGGGGAGAATAAGTCAGCTCTCCCACCATCGCCACCCGGGTGCTTCTGGGCTCAAAGCCCGGGGTATTTTCCATCCGGTCGATGATGCGGGTGAAGGTGGACAGGGTTGCCTCGCTCTCCATCTCCTTTTTCAAATACAGCTCATTGGCGCACAGGCAGCCGTCATATACCATCACCGCTGCCATCACCGCCCACACCATCCGCTTGACCCGGGTGCCACGGTCGCCGTCGCTCATCTGCACCAGCACCAGCACCATGAGATACAGTAGATTCATGCTGTACATGGTCAGCCAGTGATACAGCCCGGAAATCAGCGTTGACACATTGAGGCCGAAGGGCATCGCTGCCACAATTCCCACAATGCCCCACACCGAACCGGCTTTCAGGCCACGGCGGCGCATTATGCTCAGCAGACAGAGCACCGCCAGCGCACCCATCATCACATTGAGGATGCGAATCAGCCACTGGTTATGGGCAACCGGCCCAATGGGCAGCACTGACCACATTGCACCGGAAGCGATGCAGGCTCTGATGCGGCTCAGCACCTCCCGCACCGACAGGGGCGGCAGACTGGAAACGGTATTGTAGACATCTGCCTCCTGCACATAGCTCAGGCGCTGGGTCAGCTTCATCACCACATAATAGCAAATGATGGAAGCCAGCACCAGCAGCATTTCCTTTACCAGCGTGCCATAGACTTGCTTCACAGGCTTGCCCCGCAGCAAATCCTCCAAGCCAAGCAGCAGCAGTAAAAATACCGCCGTGCTGACATAAGCCTGGTAAATGCCCAGGGACAAAAAGCAGAACAGCACCATCAGGAGGCTGCCGTGCTTCCAGCGCTTGAGCGCCCAAACCCCCAGCACCGCCAGCAGGAAAGCCAGGCAGTAGGCATCCGTGTCCGTCATATAGGTAGCGTTCATCACCGACATGGAGGAATTCACCGTCAAAACGCCGCACACCAGCCCAATCAGCCAAGAGTTTTGAATGTCCAGCAGCTCCACCAGCAGGTAGCTCGCAAAGGACAGATACACCAGCGCCAGAATCCCGCCAAAAGCCGGGAGGGTCAGGTTGCCCCGCAGCAGCCGATAGACCGGGCGCAGGAATCGCCCTACGGAAATCATCAATTCCGGTCCCTGCTCATACAGGGAGTACAGGGAATCGTGGTTGAAATTGGGGTTCATGAAGCGATAGCCATGGGCTGTCAGTCCCAGGGCGAACACCCAGAAAAATACCAGCTTGAGTTTTTTAACATCCAGGGAAAGCAGCCCGGATTGGAGCGTTGTTTCTTTTTTTCCCATTTTTTACCTCTCTATGATTTCCGCTTTCCCCGTGTAGCGTAATTATATCAGGATTTTACACTTTGACAAGGGAAATCTGCCGGAAAAGCCCATCGTTTACACAACATTTACAATTCCGTCCCTCACCGCAGCAGGGGAAGATTCTGGTCGGTGAGGAAGTTTTCCAGGCTGTAGAGAATCAGCACCCGGTCATAGTCCGCCTCTGCCAGCAGCTCGGACACCGGGCGCTTGTGATAGCGCAAATCCACCAGCGTCACCTGCTCATAGCTCTGCGCCAGAAAGCCCCCCAGGCAATTGCTGAAGGAATCCCGAATCACCAGCAGCTTCCCGCTCCCGGCGGGATTGTATAGCTCCACCAGGGGCTGATTGCCCCCCAGGAACACGGTATAGGGGTCGAAGGAGTCCAGCTGCGCCGGATAGAATACCCCTTCATGGGCCTGCTCCGTTCCGGGGTTGACGGTAATCTCCCCGGCGTGCCACATTTCCAGCGTTTCCTCCCCGGTCAGCCACAGGCAGCTGGAAGCGTAGTTTGCCCCCCGGAAATGGGGATAGGTCTCCACGGTGTAGTGTTCCTCCACCGGCTTTTGAAACCCATTCATCAGCACCCGGTAGGCTTCAAAGGCACCCCGGCTTGTCCAGTGGTGGTCGGTGTTATAAAACAGCTCCGGTCTTCCCCGGAAGGTATCGGTCAGCGACAGCGTGTCCACCTGGGCTGCATCATAGACGGCATCAATCAGCGCTTCATCCTGATAGCTGCCGTCTCCGGCAGCCCACCCGGCGGAGGGAATCAGGCTCAGGGTAACGGGCACACTCTGGTTCTTTGCAAATCGCTCCACCACCCCCGCCCGGCGGGTCAGGGCATCATCATCTGCCTGAACCGGGCGGCGTACCAGCTTGCCGTCCACCACCCAGATGTCCTTGCTCCGCTGCAATCCCAACGCCCGCTCATAGTAGGCGTTCAGCCCCACAAACCAGTCCCGCCCGGGCATCTGGTCAGCCATGTAATTTTCCACCTCGTCCCCAAAACCACCGGAGAGCAGATTTGGGACGGTGAGGGTCGGTGCCTGGGTCAGATACCGCTTTTCCAGTGGGGAAAAAGCCCGGGAAGGCAGCACCGCATACAAAAGGCTCATGCCCAGGAAAAACAGGCAAATCAGCCCGGTAAATATCTTATCACATTTTTTCATGGCGCACCTCAGAACCGAAAATAGATAAAGGGGTTATAGCTCTGCCGTGCCAGGGAGGCCACGCACAGCAATAGCAGCACCACGCACAGCCCCCAGCGCACTGTGTCCGGGAGCTTCACCCGCTTCAGGGCGGGGGTGGCGCACAGGCAGCCAAGCGCCGTCACCGGCAGATAGAAAGCGATGCCCGCCGAGGGAACGGCGGTAAAAAGCTGCCCCAGGAATGCACCCAACGCCCCCAGATTCTCAAAATAGAACAGCGCCCAGCCCAGCATCACCAGCACCATGGTCAGCATCCGGCGCAGCACCAGCGGCAGCTTTTCCCCGGCCTTCAGCAGCCAGCACTTTTCCAGAATCAGCAGCGCCGCATAATAGCCGCCCCACAGCACAAAATTCCAGCTGGCACCGTGCCACAGACCGGTGAGCAGCCACACCACCAGGATGTTGAAAATCTGCCTTGCCAGTCCCTTCCGGTTGCCGCCCAGGGGGATGTATACATATTCCTTAAACCAGGTGGACAGGGAAATGTGCCACCGCCGCCAGAACTCGGTGATGCTGGCGCTGATGTAGGGATAGTTGAAGTTTTCCAGGAAGGTGAAGCCAAACAGCTGCCCCAGGCCGATGGCCATGTCGGAATAGCCGGAAAAATCAAAGTAAATTTGCAGGGTATAGCACAATAGCCCCAGCCAGGCCGCCGCCGTGCCGGTGGTGACTTGCAGGGCATTCCAAGCAGAGCCGAAGGTATTTGCCAGCAGCACCTTTTTGGACAGACCCACCACAAACCGCTGCACGCCCCGGCTGAACTGGGGCAGATTTTCCCGGCGGCTTTCCAGCATCTCTGCCACATCCCGATAGCGAACGATGGGACCGGCAATCAGCTGGGGAAACAGGGTCACATAGGTGCCGAAGGTGAGGACGTTTTTCTGCACCTCCACCTCCCGGCGGCACACGTCAATGAGATAGCTCATGGCCTGGAAGATGTAGAAGGAGATGCCGATGGGCAGGGGAATGTCCGGGAAGGCGCTGCCGAAAAAGAATTTTCCGTACTTAAAGAAGCCCAGCATTCCCAGATTCAGCACCACCCCCAGCACCAGCACCCCCCGGGTGGAGCGCTGCCTGCTTTGCTGCCGGGCGGCGGCCAGGCCGCAGAAATAGTTCAGCAGGATGCTCACCAGCATCAGCAGCACATATTTTGGCTCTCCCCATCCATAAAAAATCAGGCTGGATACCAGCAGCAGTACATTCCGACAGCGCCGGGGGCATAGGTAATACAGCACCACCACCGCCGGGAGGAAGCCGAACAAAAACGTATTGGATGAAAACAGCATTGACAGTATTTCCTTTTCATTTTAATGATGAATGGGGCAATGGTTACTCTTGCTGGCTTTGGGCATAGTTTTGCAGCACCTGGAACCAGCACCGGATGCCGGTTTCGGTGAGGTGGGCATCTCCGTCGGCGCTGTAGGAATTGGGCATACAGCCGTCGGGGGCTTCAAAATACTTCGCCACCTCTACAAAATGAAACTGATTGTCGCTGGCATATTGCCGCAGCAGTTCATTGTAGGCAGCGGTGTCCTGGCTCTTTTGGGCAAGCCCACTGGGCAGCACCGACTCAATATAAATTTCCACCTCCGGCGCTTTTTCCCGGATGCGGTCAATCATGGTCTGAAAATTATCAAAGGTTTCCGCCGGAGAGCGCACGCCCAGGTCGTTGGCTCCCAGCATGATGAACACCTTGTTCACCCCGGAAGCTGCCACGGCCTCCTCAATTTTCCATTCCGCTCCCCGGAACATCACGTTCCAGCTGTAATCGGTAAAGCCCTTGACCGAAGCGCTGCGGCGAAACAGGGGAACGGGAGAGCTGATGGCCTCCTCCCGCCCCTGGGTAAAGAGCAGCTGATAGGTGACGGAGTCCCCGATAAACCCGGCATCGTCATAAAAATGGCAGGCCCCCGGCTGGGGATCCACTGGCGTTCGCATTGGCTGGTGCCGCTCCGGGCCGTAGAAATTCTGAAATTCCTCCTGGGAACCGGTCAGGCAGGAAACCGCGCAGGTGCTGACCTGCCCGTTCCAGCTGGCGGTGATTTCCGCTTCGCCGGGTGCCACGGCAGTGACCACGCCGTCCTTCACTTCGATAACCGCAGGATTGCTGGAGCACCATGTAATCTCCCGGGCAGGCACAGTGCCGCAGTAAATGTCCTCCGTGGCCTGGGGATAGGCCAGCACCAGCCGGGACACGGTAAGCCGCACCTCCTCCGCCGGGGCTGCTCCCACCGGAATGCCCGCCAGCAGTAAAAAGGCACAAGCCAAGGAAATAAAGCGCATTTCTATCCCATCCTTTATTTTTCTTATTCGGTTTATAATACCATACCACTTTTTCAAAATCAATCCGTAATCGCCTTGCCTTGCGGCTCTGGAATTTCTCTCGCGCAGTGCCAAAATTGCCCGTCAGACCGACGATGGTCTCGGGAAAAATTTATTCACAGGGTCTGTTGAATGTGCATTCTTTTTCTGTGGACAACCGTCCCACTCACAATCATCTGCAATTACCTGTGGATAAGTTGTGGTTCTCCACAGAATGCGCTGTGGAGAAAAAGTTCGCGCCATGCTTCAACTTTCGACAGTTATCCACATAACTTCGTACTACTACCGTTACTACTACCAAAACCTATGGATAGAAATAAATATCTCTTTCTATCTGACAAGAATGCTCACAGAGTTCTCACCGCCCTGTGGATAAAAACTCGAAAAATCCGGGAAATAAAAAATTCATCCACAGCGCCGTGACAAGTCTGTTGAATTTCAGGAGTTTTCCACAGCAAGAGGGGATTTTAATGTGTGCCCCCACAGTTTTGCATCGCCACTGTAGAGAAGACTATTAGCCTCCCGCAGCTCACGCAACTGAGCTGTTCATTGAATGGAAATCGCCAAAAATCTCTGAGTTCTGTAGGGGTCGCCAACTTGGCGACCCGAAGCCCACGCAACAGAGCGGCTTGTTGAATGGTGTACGCCAAAGTCTTCTGAGTTCTTGGCTTCCCCCGGGGGGAAGCTGGATTTTTTGACAAGCGGCACTTCGGAACCG
>URPI01000057.1 GCA_900549705.1 uncultured Eubacteriales bacterium | reverse complement strand
CTGTGCGTTATTGTCCGGCGGCACTGCCGCCCGGGCGGATTCTATCCGCCCCTACTATATATAATGTATCGGATTTACTTCTCTGCCTGTGTGATGGTGCCGCCGCCCACCACCACATCGCCGTCATAGAGCACCACGGCCTGGCCGGGGGAGATGGCGCGCTGAGGCTCACGGAACACCACACGGGCAACCCCGTTTTCCAGGGGGTACACCGTGGCGGGGCGGCTGAACTGACTGTGGCGGATTTTTGCTTCCACCTCCATGGGTGCTTCCAGTGTCTCGAAGGGATACCAGACCCAGTCGTTTGCCAGCAGGGCAGGGGAGAACAGCGCCTCGTTGGGCCCAAGGGTGACGGTATTCCTGCCCATATCCTTGGCACAGACATACGCCGGTGCGCCCAGGGCAATGCCCAATCCCTTGCGCTGGCCGATGGTGTAGCACACTGCGCCCCGGTGCTTCCCCACCGGGCAGCCCTCCTGATTCAGATAGTCGCCGGGAGTGAGGGGGTTGCCGGTGTACTCCTCCAAAAAGGCGGTGTAATCCCCACCGGGGACAAAGCAGATGTCCTGGCTGTCGTGCTTGCGGGCGTTGATAAAGCCGTGCGCCTCGGCAATCTGCCGCACCTGCTCCTTGGTCAGCGCGCCCAGAGGGAACTGAACGTGGGCAAGCTGCTCCTGGCTGAGACAGGCGAGAAAATAGGTTTGGTCTTTGGCGGTGTCGGCGGCGCGCTTTAAAAGATAGCGCCCGGTGGCCATGTCCTGCTCCACCCGGGCATAGTGACCGGAAACGACACAGTCGCAGCCCAGCTCCCGGGCACGCTGCAACAGCTTGCCGAATTTCAGAAAACGGTTGCAGTCGATGCAGGGGTTGGGCGTTCCGCCGGCATAGTAGGTGTCAACGAATTTATCCACAACCTCCCGATAGAAGTCGTCAGTGAAATTAAAAACATAGTGGGGGATTTCCAGCCGCCGCGCCACCGCGCGGGCATCCTCCACATCGTCCAGGGAGCAGCAGGTTTTGCTGCCATCGGGAGCGGCGGTCTGCCCGGCGTACAGCCGCATGGTGGCACCGATGCAGTCGCAGCCCTGCTCTTTCATCAGCAGGGCAGCCACGGAGCTGTCCACGCCGCCGCTCATTCCAATCAAGGCTTTCATGGTATGACCTCCTTTTTGTTCCGAGTATACCAATCCGGCTGGGGAAAGTCAATCTTTTTCATGACGCTGGCAGGGGTGTACCGACGTATCGATTGAATTGCATACGCCACTGTAGGGGCGGATGGCATCCGCCCGCAACCTGGCGGGATTGAGCCGTTCATTGAATGGAACCAGCTGAAAGTTATGCCCTTGGCTTCCCCCGGGGGGAAGCTGTCACGATAAATAATCGGCACTTCGGAACCGATTATTATCGTGACTGATGAGGGGCGGCGACACGCTGGTAGATGAATGCAACTGGATGAGTGGCATATGTTTCGGATTACACCATTCAACCGGGAAATCCGAAACTTTTACATATCGCTGCCCCTCATCAGTCTTTTTTGGCAATCGGTTCCGAAGAGCCGATTGCCAAAAAATCCAGCTTTTTAATTTTGGTATGATTGCCACCGGCAATCATTTCAATTGAAAGATTCGCTGCGCTCTGCAACACCCTCGGGGGAAGCCAAGGGGTGGTAGCTGTCAGCTTTCACCATTCAACGGACGGCTCAATTGCGCTTCGCAGTGCCATTGTCCGGCGGCACTGCGCCCTAATAAGAAAAATTTAAGAAATAAATAGTAACAAAATGTAATTTACCTGTTGCAATTTGTCACGGACTCTGCTATAATGTGGTCATCAAAACTGATAAAGGAGCAAGTAGTTTATGAAAAGAAGAATCGCTTGCGTAGTTATGGCCTTGGTGCTTGTCATCGGCCTGCTCCCTTTGGGAGCCATTTCCACAAAGGCTGCCTCCTATCTCAACTATTCTGAGAATCTGGTCAACCTCATCAAACAGTTCGAGGGCTTCAGCGCCAGCGCTTACTGGGATGTGAACCAGTGGACGATTGGCTACGGGACCACCGGCTACGCCGGTCAGACCATCAGCGAGGCTGAGGCCGACCTGGTGCTGCGTGACCGTCTGAACACCATCAATGCCAAGATTAACGATTTCACTGCAAGGAACAATCTGTACCTCAACCAGTACCAGCACGATGCATTGGTAAGCTTCAGCTTCAACTGCAACACCGACTGGATGAACCAGGTTGGCCGCTTCAATAGCGCCGTCACCCGGGGTGCGGATGTGAACACCTTCCTGTTCGCCATTTCCCTGTGGGCAAACGTGAGCAGCACGCCCGACGCAAATCTGATTAACCGCCGCCTGGCAGAAGCAAACCTGTACCTCAACGGCGTTTACAGCAAGTCCGCTCCTGCCAACTATACATATGTTATCCTGGACCCCAACGGCGGCGTTGCCGGTGAGAACGGGGAAGACAAGATGCAGGCATATGTGAACAACGGCACCAATGTGAACATCCTGGCTGCCAATCCCACCCGCTCCGGCGCAACCTTCGGCGGCTGGTTCACCGCTCCCAGCGGCGGCACCGGCGTGAAGGTGCTCAACAGCACCACCGCAGGCCGCACCCTGTACGCACAGTATGGCACTCCCGTTACCGTCACCGCCGGTTATGCTGCCATCCGCAACGGCGCTGGCACCAACTACAACCAAGTGGCTACCGCTGCCTCCGGCACACAGCTGGTGGTTGTTGAAACCACTCAGGTGGGCAATGTCCTGTGGGGCCGCACCGTGGATGGCTGGCTGGAAATGTCCAACACCAATGCTTCCGGCAATGTGATTGTGGGCGGCACCACCGGTTCCACCGGCACTACCACCGGTACTACCACCACTTCCGGCACGGTGATTGCCACCGGCATGGTGGTTGCAAAGACCGGCGTGAACGTTCGTGCCGGCGCTGGCACCAACTATCCCTCCGTTGGCTCTGCTTACAATGGTCAGCAGGTCAGCATTTATGAAACCGTGAACGTGAACGGAACACTGTGGGGCCGCATCGGCGTGGGTCGCTGGGTTTGCCTGAGCTATGTGAAGCTGAATTCCGCTCTGCCCGGTACCTCCACCGGTTCCACCGGCACCACCGGCGGCGTGATTTGGGAAGGCAGCGGCACCACCACTCCTTCCACCAGCACCTATCAGCTGGGCGTTGTTACCGCCTCCGGCCTGAATGTCCGTGTAGCTCCCGGTGTGGGCAATGCCACCTGCGGCGCGCTGAAGAAAGGCGCACAGGTCAAGATTTATGCCCAGACCACTGTGAACAACGTCCTGTGGGGCAAGGTTGACCAGGGTTGGGTCTGCATGAACTATGTGCAGCTGACCAATACCGTCACCCCCGGCACCGGCAACACGACCACCACTCCTTCCGGCACGGTGATTGCCACCGGTACCGTCAAGGCCAACACCAATCTGAATGTGCGCAACGGCGCTGGCGTGGGCTATGCCCGGGTGGGCAGCCTGACCTCCGGCACTGTGGTGAACATCTATGAGCGCGTCACCGTCAACGGCGCAGAGTGGGGTCGCATCGGCGTGAACCAGTGGGTGTGCATGACCTACATCCGCATGAGCGGTACCACCACCGGCACCACCACCATTCCCTCCACCGGCTATCAGGGCCGTGTGACCACCAACATGAACGTCCGTGCAGCTGCGGGCACCAACAATGCCATTGTGGGTCGCCTGACCGCAGGAACCACCGTGGTGGTTTATGAGCTGACCAGCGTGAACGGCGTGTCCTGGGGCCGCATTGCCAACGGCTGGGTCTGCATGAACTATATTCAGCTGACCACCACCGGCGGTGTCACCTGGCACTAATTGAATGTATCTGGATTTGATGGCATAAAGTTGCAATTCCAGAGTGAATGAACGACAAAAGCTCCCATTTTACAACAAAATGTGGAGCTTTAGTCATCCAAAAATAAAAATTACAAATTGTAAAGAAAATCCACTTTAGGGGTTGCAATTTGTAACCAATGCTGTTATAATACCAGTAACTTACAATTGATGTAAAGGAGTAGGTTTTCTATGAAAAAGAGAATTGCTTGCCTGATGCTTGCACTCGTTCTGGTTATCGGACTGATTCCCGCTGCGGCTGTTACCGCTTCGGCAGCAGCCACCGGTGTCAGCGAGGCCGGCGTTCGGGTGATTAAGAATTTCGTGGGCTTCCATCGGAACGCTTATGAAGTTTCCGCAGGTGTTTACCGGATTGGTTACGGCACTCCCGGTGTGAAGAACCAGACCATCACCGAGGCCAATGCCGATAAGCTGCTGCGGGCAGAACTGGACAAGCTTGTGAAGGTGATTAACTCCCTGGGCATCGAGCTGGTTCAGAAGCGGTTCGATGCTCTGGTGTGGTACTCCTATATTGAGGGTACTGCCTGGACCACCAACGCAACCGTGCTCAATGCCATTAAGAACAGCGTTGCCGGCAGCGGCACCGCTTCCGAGTTTGCCAACACCCTGTGCACCTGGAATTATGCCGGCGGTTTCCCCGATGATGCCGGTTCCCGCAGCGTGATTCAGCGTCGGATGGCAATGGCAAACCTGTATCTGACCGGCTCCTACAGCGCTTCCAGCACCGGCTCTCTGGGCTATACCGTGTTCTTCGCGGGCAATGACCAGAACGCCAGCTTTGTTGGCGGTGCCAAGAGACTGGTTCAGGTGTTCAGCGGCTCTTACAATAATAAGATTAGTCTTTCCAGCGATCCTACCTGGAGCGGCTATACCTTCCTGGGCTGGTACGACAATGCCGCTCTGGTGACCGGCCTGAGTGCCGCTACCTCCGGCAAGACCCTGGTGGCTCGCTGGCAGAAGAGCACCGATGACAAGGTGGCTGCAAATTACACCCTGCCCGCTTATGTCATCTACAAGGCAATGGGTATTCCCGATACCGGCGTGGTGGACGTGTACAGCGCTGCCGGTTATCCCAATAAGATTGATGAAATCCGCCGGGATGCCACCATTACCGTTGTGGCAGAGAAGATGATTGGCTCCGCCAAGTGGCTGGAGCTGGCTACCGGCGGTTGGGTGCAGCTGTGCAACAATCTGGCTGACGTGCCCACCGTCATTCCCACCACCACGGTCACCATTACCGATGACTATGTGACCATCCGCAAAGAGCCCAATGCCACCGCAGCCAAGGTGGGTACCCTCAAGCGGAATCAGCAGACCACCATTGCCATGCTGGACAGCACCGGCAGCTGGGGCTACTGCGGTCAGGGCTGGATTTTCCTGGCCTACACCAACTACAACGGCACCACAACCACTCCTTCTAATCCTACTCTCACCGGCGGCACCAGCGGTGTCGTTTCCGGTGCAACCCAAGTCAATGTCCGTACTGCTCCCGGTGTCACCAACCCTCTGGCTACCAAGCTGAACCAGGGCACCAAGGTCACCGTTTATGAGCAGACCACCGTCAATGGCGCTCCCTGGGGTCACATCGACCAGGGCTGGATTGCCATGGCTTATGTCACTCTGGACAAGACCACCCAGCCCAGCGGCAGCAACATCACCACCGGCAGCTCTGCCGTGGTCAGCAGCTCCGTGAGCCTGAACGTCCGTTCCGGACCGGGCAGCGGATTTTCTAAGGTTGCTACCCTGGCTCCCGGCACCTCCGTTGTGATTATGCGCAAGGAAGTTGTTGGCGGTGTGGCATGGGGTCTCATCGACCAGGGCTGGATTAACCTGAACTATGTTTCCGTTGTCAGCTCCTCCAATGGCGATGGCACCAGCACCGGCACCGGCTACAGCGTGGCTGGCACTGTTGTCAACTGCTCCACCGGCGTGAACATCCGCAGCGCAGCCGGTACCACCAACGCACTGGTTGGCGTGGCTGCTCTGGGCAGCCGGGTCAACGTCACCGAGATTGTGAAGGTCAATGGCTTCGATTGGGGGCACATCGAGCGCGGCTGGGTGTGCATGGACTATGTGAAGCTGGATTCCCAGTTTACCCCTCCCTCCGCTGGAACCGGCAAGGATGACAACGCAAGCTTCGACAACGTGGTTTCCTCCTTCCAGGGCTACCCCGCTGTCACCAAGGTGGCACATAACCTGTATGAGTCCGCCTCCGTCCATGTCAATGTGCTGCTGACCATCAATCCCAATCAGGAAATCAGCATCACCGCCTTCCAGCGTGTCAACGGCTACATCTTCGGCAAGGTTTCCATCGGCAGCAAGACCGGCTGGATTCGGATGCACGATGAGAACGGCAATGCGACCGTTACCATGAAGGCTTTCAATGCCAAGGTCACCGCTGAGCGTGCTGATGTTTATGAGCAGCCCAGCACCCGCAGCAAGTTCTATGCAGCACTGACCAAGGGCACCTACATCACCGTGGCTGAGGACACCAGCGTCTTCACCCCCAACACCAACTGGGCACTGGCTGACGGCGCAATCTGGGGCAAGGTTGTCTACGGTACTCCCGCAACCAACGTGGGCTGGATTAAGCTCTCTGATGTGACCATGTTCCGTGAGAACTCCCTGCCCGTGGGCATTGCTTCCGCCAGTGGCGTGGGCTACATGACCGGCGTTATCAAGAGTGACTCCGTGGTGTATGTGGACAGCAACAACGGTGTTGCTTATGAGACTGACGCAGCAGGTGTCAGCACCCTGAAGAAGTCCAACTACACCCTGCCCGCAGGCTCCAACATCAATGTGCTGGGTCGTGTTTACGGCAGCAAGACCGACTCCACCATGACCTACGCAAAGGTCGCTGTCGGCTCCGTTGTGGGCTGGATTGAGTGGGACAACAACGTGGTTCTGAACCCCGTGACCATGAAGGTCACCACCGAAATGAACGATTTCACCGGCACCAGACATCTGCCCGTGGGTACCCTGATTACCATCGAATCCCGCAAGCTGGTCTATGACGGCAACGAAATCAACCATGGTGTTCACGATGTGGGCACCGGCTATGTGGGCGACGTGCTCACCGACAAGGTGAATGTTGTTCTGGATCAGGGCAAGCTGACCCCCGTGACCGAGGCTGTCCGCAATGATCCCAGCAACCCCGCCATCGCCGCTTCTGTTGTGGTCACCGGTACTGCCAAGGCAAACATCCAGGTGAAGGAAGAAGTGGACGACACCAGCAAGTCCCTGCTGACCATCTCCGGCGGTGCCAGCGTCACCGTCCTGAACTGGAAGAATGTCAACGGCGTTACCTGGGGCAAGGTACAGATTAACAAGATTGTGGGCTGGATTAAGGTGAGCGAGCTTGACTTCACCGGTCTGGCCGGCAAGATTCAGGTGGATGCACTGAATGTGTACAGCCTGGCTGACAAGACCAGCACCCTCCAGGTGCTGCGGGTCAACGGTATGCCTGTGAGCCTGGTGGGCAGCCCCGTCTTTGACGGCACCACCGTTTGGGCGCAGATTTCCGTGGCTGGCTACACCGGCTTCGTGGACGTTCAGGATTTGAAGCTGAACACCCCCAACATCTCCTATGAAGCCTGGCCCACCAAGGTCAAGGCCAAGGTCAACAGCGTCAACGTCACCTTGAACACCCTGGATGGCGGTCAGGTCAAGGAGCTGCCCAAGGGCACCGAGGTGGAGCTGGACAACGTGAAGATGGATACCACCACCGGTAAGGCACTGTGGCACGTCAAGTTGGGCAATGATGCCGGCTGGATCGACATGGACTGCCTGAGTATGTACAACTCCACCGCCACCATCACCGGCGTAAAGGCCGATGTGTACAACGACCTGAACCTGGTTGCAGAGGATATTCTGTATACCCTGTACCGTGGCGAGAAGGTCACCGTCATCAACTACAAGGTCAATAACGTGGGCACTGCTCCCGACTACGCCCGGTACGGCGAGGTCATCTGCGGCAATACCACCGGCTGGATTAAGCTGTGTGAGGCCACCAAGACCGAGAATGACAGCATGGTTGTCAGCCTGGTACCCGGATCCTCCGGCACTACCATCGGCGGCAACGGCAATAACAATAACGGTGGCAGCACCACCCCGACCACTGCACCCACGACTCCCACCACCCCCACCGCAACGCCCGGCTACATTGTGTGCAACACCACCGTGAATGTCCGCAGCGGTGCCGGTGTGGAAAACGCACTGGTGACCAGCCTGCGCAACGGCACCAACGTGAACATCTACGAGAAGGTCACCGCCTCCAACGGCACCCTGTGGGCACGGATTGACCAGGGCTGGGTCTGCATGGACTATGTGAGAACCGGCACCCTGACCAATGTTCCCAACGGCGGCAACAACGGTAACTCCGGCAACGTGGCAATCATTACCACCGTTCCCTCCGGCGCCATCGCTGTTGGCTACGCCAACGAGGATGTGAAGGTACGTACCGGCACCAGCCTGGGCTATCCCGAGGTTGGCACCATCGCCAAGAAGCAGAGTGTTGTCATCTACGAAAGCAAGCTGGATGGCGGCATGAGCTGGGGTCGTACCGATAATGGCTGGGTCTGCATCAGCTACCTGACCATCACCGGCATCGGCGCTCCCGGCACCGGCAGCACCGGCACCATCGCCGGCGTGGGCTTCACCGCCAACGTCCGTGGCTCCGCTTCCTCCGGCGGTTCTCTGATGGCAAAGGTTATGATTACCTCCAGGGTTGTGGTTCGCGAGACCATGACCGTCGGTGCAGAGACCTGGGTGCGCACGGATCTGGGCTGGATTAACGGCCAGTATGTGATGATGGATTCTACCGGTACGCCCGGTGCAACCACTCCCGATGCTGGCACCACCACTCCCGATGCAACCACCACCACGGTGCCCACCACCCCCGGCGAGGAATTTGTCGGCTAAAGAAAATACAAAAACTGCTGCAAGGCGAAAATGCTTTGCAGCAGTTTTTTTGAAATGGGATTGGCGGTGCACCAAAATCCGGCTGGATGCAATTGCATCCAGCCGGAAAAAGGAAGAAATCACTGAGCTTATTTATCCTGTCCCACAAACTGCCGGTAGCCCTGCCCGTACTGCACACAGCGGGAAACCCGGCTGAGGGTGGCGGAGGAGATGTTGGTCTGTTCAATCACCTGGGAATAGGTCATCCCCTCGGTCAGCAGCTTTGCCGCCCGCAGCCGCTGGGCCATCTGCTCCACCTCCTTGCGAGTACACAAATCCTCCAGAAAGGCGGCGCAGGTTTCTTCGCTGTCAATTCTGATGAATGCTTCATACAGGTCGTGAATCATACTTTCGTCAAATTGATGGGGTGCCATGTCTGTTCCTCCGTATCAGAAGTGCTCCAGAGAGCTGCTCAAAAACTGCTGGGTTTTGGCGGACTGGGGATGGCAGAAGACCTGCTCCGGCGTGCCATCTTCTTCGATGATGCCATCCGCCATAAAGATAACCCGGTCAGAAATGGACTTTGCAAATTCCATTTCGTGAGTCACAATAATAATGGTGCGGTCAGAGCCTTTCAGCCCCTTGATGACCCGCAGAACCTCGCCGGTGAGTTCCGGGTCCAGGGCAGAGGTCGGCTCGTCAAAGCAGAGAATGTCCGGCTCCAGCGCCAGCGCCCGGGCAATGGCCACCCGCTGCTGCTGCCCGCCGGAGAGCTGGCAGGGATAGCTCCCGATGCGGGCGGTGAGCCCCACCTGCTCAATAAGCGCTCGGGCGGTTCGTTCGATTTCGGCGATGGGGGCTTTTTTTAAGAGCTTCGGTGCCAGCATCACATTTTCCAGCACCGTGTATTGGGGAAAGAGATTGAAGGACTGGAACACCAGCCCAAAATGCAGACGGCTTTTCCGAATGGCCTCCTCGCTGACTCGTTTTTGCTCCTCGCCGCAGAAAAGGGTCTGGCCGTTTACGATGATTTTTCCTTTTTCGGCGGTTTCCAAAAAGTTCAGGCAGCGCAAAAGGGTAGTCTTGCCGCTGCCGGAGGAGCCGATGATGCTCAGCACCTGTCCCTTTTCCAGGGAGAAGGAGATGTCTTTCAGAACGTCGGTGCTGCCAAAGCTTTTTTGAATGTGCTGTACTTCCAGAATTGCCATTGTGTTACCCCCTGAAATAGTCCATTTTCTTTTCCAGCTTGCCCAGCACCAAGGTGAGCACACCGCTGAACACCAGATAATAAACAGCGGTGAAAAACAGCGGCCACACCTGCCCGGAGATGCCCTGAGAGCCTTTGAGAAAAGCCGTGCCCGCCCAGATGATTTCCTGCAAGGCAATGATTCTTGCCAATGCGGTGTCTTTGACCAGGGTGATAATCTCGTTGCCCATGGGGGGCAGAATCCGCTTGATGACTTGCAGCAGAATAATTTTAAAGAAAATCTGGCTGCCTGTCAAGCCCAGCACCTGCCCGGCCTCCCGCTGTCCCACGGGGATGCTTTGGATGCCGCCCCGATAGATTTCGGAGAAATAGCAGGCATAGTTCACAATAAAGGCAACGGCGGAGGCAGCAAAGCGGCCGCTTTCCCCCTTTGGCCAGAAGGTGACCTTCATCACAAGGCCTGGAAAATAATAGATAATGAGCAGCTGAATCATCAGCGGGGTGCCCCGGATGACCCAGACAAACAGATTGGTTACGAGACTCAGGGGCTTAAACCTGGAGGTGGAGCCAAACATGATGATAAGCCCCAGGGGAATGGCACCCAGCAGCGTTACGGCGAACAGCCGCAGCGTTTGCAGGAAGCCGACATTCAGTGCGTGGAAAACCACGGGGAATTGCTGGAGAAATGTTTCCATATGTTTACCGCCTTTACGCAGAAACGAGCCGCCCGAAAGAAAGGGGCGGTCGTTTCTTATTTTTTATAAGGATTACTTCTGCTCAATCAGAGCGGCCTGAACGCCGTAGGTTTCAGCAGTCTTCAGCAGGGAGCCGTCTTCATAGGCGGCCTTGAAAAATTCGTTCAGTGCATCCGCCAGGTCGGAGCCGGTGCGGAAGCCTACGCCGTATTCTTCGCTGTTGAGCTGGACGGTGTAGGTCAGGTTTTCGTAGCTGGTGCCCTCGCCAACCATGGCGGCGGCCATCAGAGAATCAATCACGGCGGCATCGCAGGTGCCGGCGGCAACTTCCATCAGGGCAGCAGCCTGGGACTGGACAGGGGTGCATTCGTAACCCAGGGCGGTAACTTCAGCTTCACCGGCGCTGCCGGCTTCTGCGGCGAACACCAGGTCGGCGCAATCTTCTGCGGTCTGGTACTTGTCTGCCTGGTCAGCGGGGACGATAACCACCTGGGCATTGTTGCAGTAGGCGTTGGAGCAACTCATGGAGGAGGTAACCTCGGGGGTGAGGGTCATGCCGTTCCAAACGCAGTCAATGCTCTTGGAGTTCAGCTCCAGAACCTTGTTGTCCCATTCGATTTCCACGAACTCCACCTGGACACCCAGGTAGGCGGCGAAGGCAGCGGCTATGTCGGCATCGAAGCCAACCCAGTTGCCGTCCTCATCCTTGTAATCCATGGGGGCAAAGTCGGTGATGCCTACCACCAGAGTTCCTTTTTGCTTGACATACTCGGAATCCGTTTCATCGGCGGCAAGAGCGGGGATTGTCATGGTCATCATCATAACCAGTGCAATAAACAGGGCGGTGAGCTTTTTCATGATTCATTTCTCCTTTTTTGTTTGCTCCCTTGGGGGCGGTTTTGTTTGATGGCTGCATTATACTTTAGTTCGCTAAAGAAGTAAAGTACTTTTTTGAAGATTTTTCAAGTTTGGAGAAAGTAAATAGAGAAAAGAGAAAAATGACAGGGGAGAGCTGTTGAAAACAAACAAGAAACTGCTGGCAATCGATGCTTTTGCATCTGCCTCTGTAGGGGTTGGCCAGTAGTAGACTGTCCTGACTAATAATTTATGAACAGCCAACGGCGATGCGTCTCTT
>URPI01000056.1 GCA_900549705.1 uncultured Eubacteriales bacterium | reverse complement strand
GCTCTTCCGATCTACGCCAAACGTAGGGGCGGATAGAATCCGCCCGAACGTGACGGGACAGAGCCGTTCGTTGAGTGGTAAAAGCGTAAGTCCTCTACCCCTTGGCTTCCCCCGAGGGTGCTAACTTTTAGCGTGTACGTTCTAGTAGGGGTCGACTGCTCGTCGCCCCCTACAGTGGGGAAGCCAAGGGGTGAAAATCGAAAAATTGTCAAAAAGCTGTTATTTTCATACGGAAAAATATAGACAAAAAAAGTGCAGAATGCTATAATAAGGGATATTTATAGGCAAAGCGGGCAAAAGTCTGCGGCGCAATACCGGCGAGCCTGTAACATGATAGCAGTTGCATAAGTTGATGATGTACACTGTCTGAAGCAGTGTACTTTTATTTTTGCAAAAAACGGCAGCGCACAAATTGCATCGGCATTTCAGCCCGCACCAAACGGATGCACCGGGTATCGCATTGGACGGGCTATCATCAATAAGAAGATTGGGGAAAACAACGATTGCAGAGGGATTCATCATGAAAAAGAAAAAATGGAACAAGCTGCTTGCCGTCCTTCTGGCGGTGGCAGCAATGGCATCACTGCTGGCAGGCTGTAGCATGACGCGGGCGGAAAAAGAGGATACCGAAACAATCACGGTGTATTTATGGAGCACAAGCCTGTATGATCAGTACGCGCCATACCTCCAGGCGCAGCTCCCGGACATCAACATTGAATTTGTGGTGGGAAATAACGACCTGGATTTCTACAAATTTCTGATGGAAAACGGCGGACTGCCGGACATTATCACCTGCTGCCGTTTTTCGCTGCATGATGCATACCCGCTGAAGGGCAGCCTGATGGATCTTTCCACCACCAATGCGGCAGGTGCTGTCTACGAAACATACCTCTCCAATTTTATGAATGAGGATGGCAGCATCAACTGGCTTCCGGTGTGCGCGGATGCACACGGGTTTGTGGTGAACAAAGACCTTTTTGAACAGTATGACATTCCCCTCCCCACGGACTATGAGAGCTTTGTCGCTGCCTGTCAGGCCTTTGAAGCAGAGGGCATCCGCGGGTTCACCGCTGACTATTATTATGATTACATCTGCATGGAAACCTTGCAGGGATTGTCTGCGTCCGAATTGGCCTCTGCCGCCGGGCGCAAGTGGCGCATCGCCTACAGTGACCCAAATAACGAAAAAGTTGGGCTGGACAATGCGGTCTGGCCTGCGGCCTTTGAACGGATGGAGCAGTTCATCCGGGACACCGGCTTGAGCGAGGATGACCTGCATCTGAATTACGATGATGTGGTTGCGCTGTATGCCAGCGGAAAGCTTGCCATGTACTTTGGCAGCTCCTCCGGCGTAAAAATGTTCCAGGATCAGGGCATCAACACAACATTTCTTCCCTTCTTTCAGCCGAACGGTGAAAAATGGCTGATGACAACGCCCTATTTCCAGGTAGCACTGAACCGCGAGCTGACCCAGGATACGGAACGCCGGAAAAAAGCCCTCACGGTGCTGGACGCAATGCTCTCGGCGGATAGTCAGAGCCGCATTATTTCTGACGGCCAGGATTTATTGAGCTACAGCCAGGACGTGCCATTCCGTCTGACGGAATATCTGGAAGATGCGAAGCCCGTGGTGGAAGAAAACCATCTGTACATCCGCATTGCGTCAAATGATTTCTTCTCCGTTTCCAGGGACGTGGTTTCTAAGATGATTTCGGGGCAGTACGATGCAAGCCAGGCATATCAGTCGTTCAACGCCCAGCTTCTTTCTGCGGAATCCGCCGACGAGAAGGTGGTGCTGAATCCGCAGGAATCCTACTCCAACCGGTTTCACACCCAGGGAGGCAATGCCGCTTATTCCGTCATGGCAAACACGCTGCGCGGCGTTTACGGGTCGGATGTGCTGATTGCAACAGGAAACAGCTTTACGGGCAATGTGCTGAAGGCAGGATATACCGAAAAAATGGCAGTGAGCATGATTATGCCCAACAGTCTTTGCGCATACAGCTGCACCATGAGCGGGACGGAGCTGATTGAAACGGTTCGGAACTTTGTTGCGGGCTATCCGGGGGGCTTTGTTCCCTTTAACCGCGGCTCTCTGCCGGTGTTCAGCGGCATTTCCGTGGACATCCAGGAAACGGACAGCGGCTATACCGTGCGCAGAATCACACGGAATGGAAAAACGGTTCAGGCGGAGGATGCCTTCACGGTCACCTGCCTTGCAATTCCAAAGCACATGGACGCTTATCCGGCAGATGCCGGCATTCCATTTGAGCAGGACGATGCCTTTGTGAAAACCACCTGGAAAGAGTATGTTTCCGATGGGAATGCCGTTCTCGCAGCGCCGGAAAAATACATTACTCTGAGGTAGGATGAATGAATGTTAAAAATCATGCGGTACGCAGAAAGAACCGTGCCGCGGAGAAGCGGCTGCAGGTTGTCACCTTTGGGGTGCTTCTCCTTGTAGTCGTTCTGGCGGTTTTCCAGTATTTTCAGTTTGTAACGAGAACGGTTTATGATGAAAGTGTTTCCCACCTGAGGGAAATTACCCATCAGTCCGATAATATGCTCCGGGAGCTGGCAAATAAGAACCTGACTTACCTGCATATGTGGAGTGCGTATTTGCAAACCGCCTCGGATGAACAGGAAATCCGAAATTATATCCAGGAAGCGCAGGCGGACGCAGGCTTTTTGCATTTTTATTTTCTGTCCCCCAACGGGAATTATAAGATGGTAAGCGGGGAAACCGGCTACCTCGGATTGCGGGACAGTCTGGAGGACAGCATTCAGCAGGGAACGGATATGATTATGAATGCCACCCTCCCCGGAAGCCCCCAAATGCTTCTTTTTGCCAGCCCGAAGGCGCAGGGAAGCTACCAGGGATTTGAATATGATGCAATTGCCATTGCCTATGAAAACCGGGATATTGTGGATGCGCTGGATATTGCTACCTTCAACGGAAATGCAAAGAGCTATGTTGTCCACCCGGATGGGCGCATTGTCATTGACCATTCCTTTGAATCATGGGAAAATACATACAATTTCTTTGGCATTCTGAGAACGCATTCCAATTTGTCCGAGGATGAGATTCTTGCGCTTTCGGCAAGGTTTAAAGCTGGTCAGTCCGGTGCCTTGATGGCAAACCTGGATGGGAAAAATTATTATCTGGTCTACGAAAAATCGGATATCCAGGACTGGATTTTTCTGGGACTTGTCCAGGCGGACATCGTCAATGCCGGCATGAACACCTTGCAGTTCAACACCATCCTCCTGGTTGGCGGAGTCATGCTCGGGATTGCCGCATTTGCTGCCAACCTGATTATTCAAAGAGGCAAACTGAACCTGCGAAAGAAGGACACGGAAATCCTGTACCGGGACGAGCTGTTCCAAAAGCTGTCGCTGAATGTGGACGATGTTTTCCTGATGCTGGATGCAAAAACATACCAGGCAGATTACATCAGCCCGAATGCCGAACGGCTGCTGGGCATTACGGAAGCGGAAATCCGCAGGGATGTTCGCGTCCTGGGAAAACTGCATCCTGAGGATTCGGAGAAAAATTATCTGGAGGGAATCCAGGTTCATGAGCAGCTGGACTGGGATTTTGAATATATTCATCAGCAAACCAGGGAATCGCGCTGGTTTCACACCGTTGCAATGGGCAGCGAAATCATCGGGAAAAAGAAATACATCCTGGTTATGTCAGACCGCTCTGCTGACCGAAAAATGAATCAGGCACTGGCAGAGGCAGTCCATGTGGCAGAAACCGCAAGCAAAGCAAAAAGCACCTTCCTATCCAATATGTCCCACGACATCCGCACCCCCATGAATGCCATTATCGGCTTTACCACACTGGCGTTGAGCAACATCGACAACACGCAGCGGGTGCGGGATTATCTGGGGAAGATTCTTTCCTCCAGCAACCATCTGCTTTCGCTGATCAATGATGTTCTGGATATGAGCCGCATTGAAAGCGGAAAGATTCATCTGGAGGAAACAGAGGTCAGTCTTTCTGATGTGCTCCACGACATGAAAACCATTATCAGCGGGCAAATCCACGCAAAGCAGCTGGAGCTTTATATGGATGCCATGGATGTGGCCAACGAGGATGTTTACTGCGATAAAACGCGGCTGAACCAGGTGCTGCTGAATCTTCTGTCCAATGCGGTCAAATTTACTCCCGCAGGCGGAACCGTTTCCGTCCGGCTGAAGCAGCTCCCGGAGGCAGTAAAGGGCTGCGCGCTGTACGAAATCCGGGTAAAGGATAACGGAATCGGAATGAGCCCGGAATTTGCGCAGAAGATATTCTCCCCCTTTGAGCGAGAGCGCACCTCCACCGTGAGCAAAATTCAGGGCACAGGGCTGGGCATGGCCATTACCAAGAACATCGTGGAGATGATGGGCGGCACCATTGAGGTTCAGACCGAGCAGGGAAAAGGCACCGAATTTATTGTCCGTCTGCCATTTCGGATTCAGTCTGAAACGCACCGCGTTGAGAAGATTGCAGCCCTGGAGGGCTTGAAGGCTCTGGTTGTAGACGACGACTTTAACACCTGCGACAGCGTGACGAAAATGCTGGTGAAGGTTGGAATGCGTTCGGAATGGACGCTTTCCGGCCGGGAGGCTGTCCTCCGGGCGCGGCAGTCCATGGAGCTGGGGGATGCTTTCCATGCCTATATCATCGACTGGCGTTTGCCGGATATGAACGGCATTGAAGTTACCCGGCAAATCCGCAGCCTTGGCGACGATACGCCAATCATCATCCTGACCGCTTATGACTGGGCAGACATCGAAGCAGAGGCCAAAGCCGCCGGCGTGACCGCATTCTGTGCAAAGCCCCTGTTCATGTCCGACATTCGGCAGACCCTGATGACTGCCATCGGGCAGACTCAGGCCGAGGCAGAGCATCCCATTTTACCGACGGCAAGCCCCGATTTCAAAGGCAAGCGCATCCTGCTGGTGGAAGACAACGAGCTGAACCGCGAAATTGCAGTGGAAATTCTCCAAGAGTACGGCTTTTTGGTTGACTCCGCCGAAAATGGCGCAGTGGCCGTGGAGCGGGTTAAAAATTCCGCCCCCGGGGACTATGACCTTGTGCTCATGGATGTGCAGATGCCAATCATGAACGGCTATGAGGCCACAAAGCAAATCCGCGCGCTGGACAATCCGGGGCTGGCGGGCATTACAATCCTTGCCATGACCGCCAATGCCTTTGACGAG
Organism: uncultured Eubacteriales bacterium; assembly: GCA_900549705.1. Taxonomy (GTDB): domain Bacteria; phylum Bacillota; class Clostridia; order Oscillospirales; family Oscillospiraceae; genus Faecousia. The sequence goes on along the minus strand of URPI01000056.1, from coordinate 6,814 downwards.
GACAGAAAAGAAGCGCTGAAATGCGGCATGAACGGATTCCTGTCCAAGCCAATCATTATGGATGAACTAATCTGTGCTTTGCAAAACAGCCTGCACAAGTAACTGCCGGAAACATTGAAGCAAAAGCCCGTACTGACCATCCAATCAGTACGGGCTTAAATTATATAACGGTGCTTTTCGTATCTGTATGATACCGGGTTGTTGCAGAAGGTGCACGGGCTATTTACCAAAATTCAAAGCTTTCCAAATTTGGTAAATTGGATGATGCCATCATATGTCTCACGCACCCTTTCTGAAATCTACAGAACCGATGCCATAAAACTTCTCATGCTCCGGCATGAACGGCCTGGGCGATGGAGCTTTCCACAAAGCTGTTCAGCGTCATGTTGTGGGACATGGCAGCAATCACCGCCTGCTTGTGCAGCTCCGGGGAAATGCGGACATTAAAGCTCCCTTTGTAGGCCCGCTCCGGCTCTTTGCCCTGCTGGGCGCACAGCTCCAAGTAATCGTCCACCGCACCATGAAAATCTGCGATCAACTCTTGCGCGTTGTTTCCCTCATAAGAAACCAACGCTCGGACGCCCAGTACCTTGCCATAGAACAGAGCATCTTCTTCCGAAAACTCCACACTGCCGAGATAGCCTTTGTATTCCATCGTATTATTCATAGAAGTCCCTCCTGTTCCAGAATTTCAATCAACTGCTTTACTTGGTATTCTAATAATTCCTTGCGAGGATGTGGTTTATGCATCAAGATAGGAGGATGATCATCAGACACAAACACGATTCGTGAACCGCTGGTACGGCCTTTATTGGAACACTCGTAGTGAAAGTACCGCAATAAGCTCTCTGCATCATCGAAGGTAAATGTTTTGGGCTTCGCTTTTAAGCGTTCAATGAGTTTCTCTTTCTGTCCCATGGCGACCTCCTTGCCTCTTTGCTATATTATACTACACAGTCTCGGAGATTGCAACTATTTTTAGTTCAAGAGGGTCTTAATTTTACTGCCACCATTCGCTCCAGGATGATGGCTGTAATTGTGAGAAAAAGCAAGTACATTGATTCTCGTTTCACTTTTCAGCGCTTCCCCGCTCTGCAAGACCATTTCCCGCAAGAAAGCTTTTGTTTCATTGTCAAAATAGTAGTGCTTTAAAGCATCCAGGTATAAAACCAGCCCCAGGCACTACCGCCTGGGGCTGATTTTATCGACAAAAAAGGGAAAAGCTCTTATTCCCACTCCACGGTTGCGGGGGGTTTGGAAGTAATGTCATAGACCACCCGGTTGATATGCTTCACCTCGTTGGTAATGCGGTTAGAGACTTTTGCCAGCATATCATAGGGGATTCTTGCCCAGTCAGCGGTCATGAAATCGTCGGTGGTGACGGCGCGGATGGCAAGCAGGTGGTCATAGGTACGGTGGTCGCCCATGACACCCACGGTGCTGACACCGGGCAGGACGCAGAAGAACTGCGCCATCTGGCTCTCATAGCCATTCTTTGCCATTTCGTCCCGGAGCACCCAGTCGGCCTCCTGGAGAATTTTCACCTTCTCGGCGGTGATTTCGCCGATGATGCGCACGCCCAGGCCGGGACCGGGGAAGGGCTGCCGCCACACCAGTTCCTTGGGGATGCCCAGCTCCTCGCCCACCCGGCGCACCTCGTCCTTGAACAAATCCTTCAGCGGCTCGATGGTGCCCAGGAACTTCACGTCCTCGGGCTGCTTGACCATATTGTGATGGGTCTTAATCTTATCCGCCTCGCCCTTGCCGGACTCAATGCGGTCGGGGTAGATGGTACCCTGGGCGAAGAAGCTGTTCTCGCTGCCCTGGCGGCGGATTTCGCCCCAGAAAGCCTTATAGAACTCGGTGCCGATAATCTTCCGCTTCTCCTCGGGGTCGGTGACACCCTTGAGGCAGGCAAGGAAATGCTCCTGGCAGTTCAGCCGGACAAAGTTCATGTCAAAGAGCTTGGTGAAGGTCTGCTCCACGAAGTCGCCCTCGTCCTTCCGCATCAATCCCTGATCCACAAACACGCAGGTCAGCTGGTCGCCCACGGCACGGGAGATAAGCCCCGCTGCCACAGAGGAATCCACGCCGCCGGACAGACCCAGAATCACCTTCTTGTCGCCAATCTCCTCCCGCAGCGCCTTCACGGTATCCTCAATAAAGGAATCCATCCGCCACAGACCCTGGCAGCGGCACACTTCATACAGGAAGTTTTTCAGCATCTGCTTGCCGAACTGGCTGTGGGTCACTTCGGGGTGGAACTGAACGGCATACAGCTTCTTTTCTGCATTTTCCATGGCAGCCACCGGGCACACATCGGTGTGCGCCGTGACCCGGAAGCCCTCGGGCAGCCGGTCAATGCGGTCGGTATGGCTCATCCACACCACACTCTGCGCCGGAACGTCCTTCATCAGCAGGGAATCGGGGGCATCCAGCTCCAGGTGAACCTTGCCATATTCGCTGGTTTCGGCGGTGATGACGCTGCCGCCGCCCATCCAGGCGGTGAGCTGTGCGCCATAGCAGATGCCCAGCACCGGGATGCCCAGCGCGAGCACCTTGGGGTCATAGTGGGGGGAAGTCATATCATAGACGCTGTTGGGGCCACCGGTGAAGATGATGCCGCAATAGCCCTCTGCCGCAATCTCCTCCGGGGTGATGCCGTTGTAGGGCTTGATTTCAGCGTACACATTCAGGTCACGAACCCGGCGGGCAATCAGCTGGTTATACTGGCCGCCAAAGTCCAAAACGAGGATTTTTTCCATAGGCTTTCCTTTCTTTTTTCAGTAGTTATATAGAGCAGGAACGGGAATGAACTGCATTCCCGTTCCAATGGTTACAGGTTGATTTCTGCGGTTTCGGTGCTGGCGCCGGACAGATAGGGCTTGACCTCGGCAAGGTAGTTTTCAACCTGCTGGGGGCAGCGCCCGATGTAGTCGATGGGGTTCAGCAGCCGCTCCATTTCTTCTAGGCTCATACCAAATTCCGGTGCCTCAGACAGCCGCACCAGCAAATCGCAGGCCTCGCCGTTCTTCATTTTGGCAGTTGCCTCCATAGAGCACTTGCGAATGACCTCGTGAAGCTCCTGGCGATTGCCGCCCCGCTTGACGGCCTCCATCATCAGGTTTTCGGTGGTCATAAAGGGCAGGTATTCCCGCACGGTGCGCTCCACAATCTTTTCGTTGACATGGAGTCCGTCGGTGACGTTCTGTGCCAGACGCAGCACGGCATCGGCGCACAGGAAGCCCTCCGGCAGACTAATCCGGCGGTTGGCAGAGTCGTCCAGCGTGCGCTCCAGCCACTGAGTTGCAGCGGTCATGGGGGCGTTCAGGGCATCCGCTATCAGATAGCGGGACAGGGAGCAAATCCGCTCGCAGCGCATGGGATTGCGCTTATAAGCCATGGCAGAGGAGCCAATCTGGTTCTTTTCAAAGGGTTCCTCCACCTGACGGTCGTGCTGGAGCAGGCGGATGTCATTGGCCATGCGGTAGCAGCTCTGACCGATGGAGGACAGCACGTTCAGAATGCGGCTGTCCAGCTTCCGGGGATAGGTCTGGCCGCACACGCTGAAGCAGCGCTCAAAGCCGAAATCCCGGCTGATGAGCCGATTCATTTCGTCAATCTTGCCTTCGTCCCCATTGTACAAATCCATGAAGCTTGCCTCGGTGCCGGTGGTACCCCGGCAGCCCAGGAACTTCATGCTGCCAATGACGAAGTCCAGCTCCTCCAAATCGCTCATGAGATCCTGCATCCACAGGGTTGCCCGCTTGCCGATGGTCACCAGCTGGGCAGGCTGATAGTGGGTATAGCCCAGGGTGGGGGTTGCCTTATACTTGTCTGCAAAGGCTGCCAGGTTGGAAACCACCTTCAGCAGCTCTGCCCGCAGATAGCGCAGGCCGTCCCGGTAGATGACCACATCTGCATTGTCGGTAACATAGCAGCTGGTAGCGCCCAGATGGATGATACCGGCAGCCTTGGGCGCTACCAGGCCATAGGCATACACGTGTGCCATCACATCATGGCGCACTTCCCTCTCCCGGGCAGCCGCCACTTCAAAATCAATATTATCCAGTTGTGCTTCCAGCTCGTCCACCTGCTCCTGGGTCACAGGCAGCCCCAGGGTATGCTCTGCCTTGGCAAGAGACACCCACAGCTTGCGCCAGGTTCTGATTCTCGTCTCGGCAGAAAAAAGGTTCAGCATATACTGGGAGGCGTAGCGGGAGGACAGGGGGGATTCATAACGGTCAGTCATATGATTCTCCTATTTTATGAAAAAATACGGATGTTCCGGTGATCAGCGGACAATGATGCTGTCACGCTCGGGGCCGACGGAGACATAGCCAATGTGGCAGCCCACATTCTTTTCAATGTACTCCACATAGTCCCGTGCCTCCTGGGGCAGCTCCTCCCAAGTGCGGGCGGCGGAGATGTCGCACTTCCAGCCGGGCAGATACTCCATCACCGGCTTGGCATCGGGCAGCACGCAGGGGAAGGGGAACTCGTCGGTCACCTTGCCGTCCAGCTCGTAGTGGGCGCACACGGGAATCCTATCCATGTAGCCCATCACGTCCATCTTGGTCAGGGCAATGCAGGTTGCGCCCTGGCAGCGGACACCGTAGCGGGTAGCCACCAGGTCGATGGGACCCACCCGGCGGGGGCGGCCGGTCTTGGCGCCGTACTCAAATCCGGCATCCCGCAGCTGCTGGGCTTCCTCGCCGAACATCTCGCAGGTGAAGGGTCCTTCGCCCACGCAGCTGGAATAAGCCTTGACAACGCCCACAATCTCGTCAATCTTCACGTTGGGCATTCCAGAACCAACAGGGGCATAGGCCGCAATGGGGTTGGAGGAAGTGGTGTAGGGATGGATGCCGTAATCCAAATCCCGCAGCGCACCCAGCTGTGCCTCAAACAGCACCTTCTTGCCCTGCGCCTGTGCATCCCGCAGGAACACGCCGGTGTCGCAGATGAAGGGCTTGATTTTCTCGCAGTATTCATCCAACCACTGTTCCAGGTCTGCCATGGTCACAGGCGCTGCGCCATACACCCGGGTCAGGGTCAGGTTCTTCCATTCCAGCAGGTCGGCAAGGTGTGCCTTCAGGTACGCGGGATACAGCAGCTCACCTGCCAGCACGGTCTTCTTGGCGAACTTGTCGGCATAAAAGGGCGCAATGCCCTGCTTGGTGGAACCAAACTTCTTGTCGGCCAGACGGGCTTCCTCCAGGCCGTCCAAATCCCGATGCCAGGGCATCAGCAGGGAGGCACGGTCGCTGATTTTCAGGTTTTCGGGGGTGATGGACACGCCCTGCGCCTGCAACTTGGTGATTTCCTTCCACAGGTTCTCGGGGTCAAGGGCAACGCCGTTGCCCAGAATGTTCACCACGCCCTTGCGGAAAATACCGGAGGGCAGCAGGTGCAGCGCAAACTTGCCATACTCATTGATGACGGTATGACCGGCGTTGCCGCCGCCCTGATAGCGAACCACAATGTCATAGTCCTGGGTCAGCAGGTCCACCATACGGCCCTTGCCTTCATCGCCCCAGTTAATACCAACGATTGCACAATTTCCCATAATTCATTCACCTTTTTACTTTAATGTTGCTTCCATGCGCTTCATGATTTCGGCGTAGGCTTCTTCCACGCCGCCCATGTCCCGGCGGAAGCGATCCTTATCCAGCTTCTCGTGGGTCTTCACGTCCCAGAGTCTACTGGTGTCGGGACTGATTTCGTCAGCCAGCACGATGGTGCCGTCAGGCAGACGGCCAAACTCCAGCTTGAAGTCCACCAGCGTCACACCGGCAGACAGCCAGAAGGCCTTGAGCACCTCGTTAATCTTGAAGGCATACTTTTCGATGGTCTCGATTTCCTCCATGGTTGCCAGCTTCAGTGCCAGAGCATGATAGTGGTTCAGCAGGGGGTCGCCCAGCTCATCATTCTTATAGGAGAATTCGATGGTGGGCTGGTCAAACACAATGCCCTCCTCCACGCCGTAGTGCTTGGCAAAGGAACCGGCGGAAATATTGCGGACAATGACCTCCAGCGGCACAATGGAAACCTTTTTGACAATGGTCTCCCGCTCGTTGATTTCCTCGATGAAGTGGGTGGGCACACCCTGCTTTTCCAGGTAAGCCATCAGGCGGTTGGACATCTGGTTGTTGATAACGCCCTTACCCTTGATGGTGCCTTTTTTCAGGCCGTTGAATGCGGTGGCATCGTCCTTGTATTCCACAATCAGTTTCTCCGGGTCATTGGTGGCGAACACCTTTTTTGCCTTGCCTTCATACAGCTGCTGCAGCTTCTCCATAGTGAAACTCCTCCTGTTTATTTCTGCCGGTGGGGCATGAATTTCAATCTTTTTTTCGGGGAAAGGCCGCAAAAATGCACCTCTTTCCCCAAATAGAAATTTTACATCACCGCCGCACGTTTGTCAACGGCTGGGTGGTATTTCTATCATTGATACAAAAAAAACGCCCCACAGGACACAAGAAACTGGCATTCCCCTCCCCAGCCTCCCAAAGCTGGCACAAAAAGCGGCTGGATGAATGGTATCACGAAAATCTTCTGAGCCTGTAGGGGAGGCTCTTAGCCTCCCGTCGTTCCCTGGTGCGAAGCACCCTTGGCTCCCTCTCTGAGGGAGCTGCTGAGCGAATGCGAAGCTGAGGGAGTGTACCATGTTGGTTGCTGCAATCCAATGGTTTCCCCCCACACCCTGTAGGGGTCGCCAATTTGGCAACCCGCTGGCAGATGGAACTGAGCGGAACGTTGAATGGGGGCAGCTCCCGGCTGCTACCCCTTGGCTTCCCCCGGGGGGAAGCTG
>URPI01000055.1 GCA_900549705.1 uncultured Eubacteriales bacterium | reverse complement strand
TCGCTACGCTCAACCACCTCCCCTTCCAGGGGAGGCAGGGGCACTTCGTGCCAGCGGGTCGCCAAGTTGGCGACCCCTACAATGGCTGTGCAAAACCACGAGGATACAGCATTCATCGCAGTATATTCCCTCAGAGGTGGAGCCAAAGCGGCTAAGCACCCCTAATTACATCTTCTCAATTCGTTCCAGCAGGGCGGGCAGCAGCTGGTCATATGGAAGTCTATCCACCTGGACACCCTTTTCAAAAATCATGCCCCAACCGTCGCCACCGGCGATGCCGATGTCCGCCTCCCGGGCTTCGCCGGGACCGTTGACGATACAGCCCATGACCGCCACGGTGATGGGCTTCTGGCAATCCTTGAGCGCTGCATCCACCTGGTTGACAAGGCCAATGAGGTCAATGCGGGTTCTGCCGCAGGTGGGGCAGGAGATAATATCCACGCCCTCTTTGCGCAGTCCCGCCGCCTTGAGGATATCCTTGGCGGCGTAAACCTCCTCCACCGGGTCATCCGTCAGGCTGACCCGCAGGGTATCGCCAATGCCATCCAGCAGCAGCGCACCAATGCCCATGGCAGACTTGATCAGTCCCTGGCGCACAGGTCCGGTTTCGGTCACGCCGATGTGCAGGGGGTAGTCACATTTGCTGCGGAACAGTCGCGCCGCTGCCACCATATTGGGCACATGGGAGGACTTCATGGATACGCAGGTATCATAAAAGCCCTGCTTTTCCAGCAGCTCCAGATGCTGAAAAGCGCTCTCCACCAGTGCCTCCGGGGTGGGATGGCCGTACTTTTCCAGCAAGGTCTTATCCAGGCTGCCGCCGTTGACACCAATGCGGATGGGGATATGCTTTTCCTTGCACACATCCACCACTGCCTTCACCCGATCTTCCCCGCCGATATTGCCGGGATTGATGCGAATTTTGCTGGCACCACCCTCCGCAGCCGCAATGGCAAGCTGATAGTCAAAATGAATGTCCGCCACCAGAGGCAGGGGGCTTTCCTTGCAGATTTCCGCAAAGCCCCGGGCTGCCTCCCGGTTGGGCACGGCCAACCGGGCAATCTGGCAGCCAGCGGAGGCCAACTGCTTAATCTGGCGGAGGGAGCCCTCCACATCAGTGGTTTTGGTATTGAGCATGGACTGAATGGCCACCGGTGCGCCGCCGCCAATGGGCACATTGCCAACCATTATCTGTCTGGTCATTTCTGTTACCCCCTGAAAATCTGAATTACATCTTTGAACATAATCAAAATCAGCAGCGCAAACAGCACCAAAGTGCCCGCACTCTGGATATACCCCTCGTACCTGGGGTTGACCTTTTTCCGGGTAATGCATTCAATCAGGGTGGTCAGCAGAACACCCACCGCCCGCGCACCGTCCAGGCCGGGGATAGGCAGCAGATTCATCACACCCAGATTTACCGTAATCAGGCCGCCGAAGGAAAGCATATTCAGCAGCGCATAATAAAAGCTGCCGGACTGGTTGGCCGTCTCGCTCATCATGGCCACAATGCCCACCGGGCCGCTGAGATCCTTCACGCTGGCTTTTCCGTTGAACAGCATTTGCAGACTGATGCGCACCATGCGGACATTGCTGAGGCAGGCATTCCAGGTCTGGGAAATCAGGGTCTTGAGGCTGCGGTCAACCGCCCCGAAGCTAAAGCCATAGCGCAGGGATGTGCTGCCGTCCTCATTGACAAATTCCCGCTTTTCCATGGCGAAATTCTTCAGCTCTACCTTCTGGCCGTCCCGCAGCACCACCAAATCGTGGCGTTCTTCGGGATTGGTGTGGGGGTTTGCATTGGCGGTGAGCACCAGGTTAAAGTCGCTGTACATATATATGCGCTCGCCGTCCAGCTTGAGGATGCGGTCGCCCTCCATCAGCCCCGGCGCATCCTCTGTCGCTGCCAGGGCACTCCCCTGCTCAATGGCCGCAACCACCGGCACGTTGTACGCCTTCTGGGGCGCAAAGAAGATAGCAAACAGCACCAGTCCCGCCAGCAGATTCATCATGGGGCCGGCAACCAAAATCACCAGCCGCTTCCACCAGGCAGCAGCACAGAAGGAGCGGGGATTTTCCCGCCCTTCGCCGTCCTCCCCCTCCATCTCGCAGTAGCCGCCCAGGGGAATCAGACGAATGGCATAGAGCGTCTCACCCTTCTGCTTTTTCCACAGGGCAGGACCCATGAACATGGAAAATTCATTGACCTGCACATGAAAGAGCTTTGCAGCAGTGAAATGCCCCAGTTCATGAATAAAAATCAAGAGACTGAACAGAATAATGCCAAAAATTACGCTGAAAATTGTCATAACTTGCCTCGCTTTGTGTTAGTAAACGGAAAATGCCAAACGGTCTTACACCAATACCTCCTGGGATTTTCGGACGGCCTGCCGCGCCAGATGATCGGCTTCCAGAATCTCCTCCAATGTGGGATTCTGAATGAAGGGAACCTGCTCCACCGCCTGAACAACCAGCCGGTAAATATCATAGAATCCAATTTTGTCCGCCAGGAACAGGGCGACCGCCTCCTCGTTGGCGCCGTTCATGGCCGGACACGCTGTGCCGCCCCGCTTGGCGCACTGCATCGCCAGTGCCAGGCAGGGGAACTTCTCTAAATCCGGGTGGCAGAAGGTCAGCGCCGCGCACTGGGTAAGATCCAGCTTGGGCGCGGGGGACTCCATCCGCCGAGGATAGGTCAGCGCCAGCTGAATGGGCAGCCGCATATCCGGTGCGCCCAGCTGTGCCATCACGGCACCGTCAGTGAACTCCACCAGGCTATGGACAATGCTCTGCCGGTGTACCAGCACCTCTACCTGCTCCAACGGAACCCGATACAGCCGCATGGCCTCGATCACTTCCAGCCCCTTATTCATCAGGGTGGCGCAGTCCACCGTAATCTTCGGCCCCATTTTCCAGTTGGGGTGACGCAAAGCGTCTGCCTTGGTCACATACTTCAGGTCTGCGGCATCCATGTCAAAGAAAGGGCCGCCGGAGCAGGTCAGCAGAATCTTTTTCACTTCCCGCCGGTCACTGCAACCCATGAGGCACTGGAAAATGGCGGAATGCTCGGAGTCCACCGGGACAATTTCCGCCCCGCATTCTTCCGCCTCGGCCATCACCAGCTCACCGGCGCAAACCAGCGTCTCTTTATTGGCCAGGCCAATGCGCTTTCCTGCCCGAATGGCAGCCAGGGTGGGCTTCAAGCCGACCATGCCCACAACGGCGGTAATGACACAATCCGCCTCTGGAATGGTCGCCGCTGCAATCAGTCCATCCTCGCCCCAGGCGACCTGGGTTTTTTCACCGGTCAGCGCCGCCTGCAATTCCTGCGCCGCCTCCCGGGTTGCCATTACCGCCAACTGCGGGTGGAACTGGCGGCACTGCTGTGCCATCAACTGCACATTGGTTCCAGCGGTCAGCGCTGCAACCTGAATCTCCTTGAGGTTTTCAATGACATCCAGGCTTTGCCGGCCAATGGAGCCGGTACTGCCCAGAATACTCACACATTTCACCATTTTATTTCACCACCGGCATCAGTAAAATCAGTGCCTCCACCAAAGGAGCAACCGTAACCATGGAATCGAAGCGGTCATAAAAACCGCCGTGACCGGGAAGCAGTGTTCCGAAATCCTTGATGCCGGACATCCGCTTGACCACGGAAAAGCACAGGTCGCCGAAAACGCCCACCGCACTGCCCACCAGGCCATAGAGCATGGCTGCACCATAGTCCACCTGGAACCTGAACACCAGCTGCAACACCACGGCATAAATAAGCATACCCAGCATGGCGGCAACAATTCCACCGGCTACGCCCTCCACACTTTTGTTGGGACTGATGACCGGAGCCAGCTTATGCTTGCCGAACATGGAACCCACAAAGTAAGCGCCGCCGTCGGACAGGAACGCAATCAAAAATGGAATTGCAATCAGATAGCGGCCAGAGGTCATGGTGAGAATCCGAATAATGGCAGACAGCAGATACGGAACAACCGCGCCGGCAAAGAAGCAGGAGGCAATCATCTCGATATCCACCTTGACGTGGTTTGCCATCATCTCCGAAAACAGCAGAATCCAGAAAATCAGCAGCCCCAGCATTGCCACACTCCGCTCTGCGCCGTACAAACTCCACAAAGAGACTGCAAAGGCCATGACCGCGGAATACAACACCATTCTCAGATGGCGCACCAGGCCAGTGACATACAATAGCTCATACACACCCACCGCCAGCAGCAGCCCCCACACAACGGCAGCCACAATGGTCGGGGCAACCAGAGCCACCAGAATCAGCACCGGAATCAGGACGGCAGCCGTTATAATACGTTTTTTCATGAATTATGCTCCTCCAAACCGACGGTTGCGCCGGTGATATTCTTCAATGGCCTTGTCCAGATGCTCCGGGGTAAAGTCAGGCCACAGCACATCCATGAACACATATTCCGAGTAGGCGGACTGCCACAGCAGAAAATTGCTGATGCGCTGCTCCCCGGAGGGACGGATAATCAGCTCCGGGTCGGGCACACCGGCAGAATAGAGATAGCCGGACAGTACGTCCTCTGTCAGCTCTGCGGGGTCAGCCTTTCCGGCGGCCACGTCCTGCATATACATTTTGACGGCGTGGATGATTTCATCCCGCCCGCCGTAATTCAGGCAGAAATTCACCTGAACGTCATAGTCCGCTGACTGCATCTCCGCCCGCTGGCAGAGCTTCTGCAAATCCGGGCTGAGCCGGGACAGGTCGCCGAAGAACTTAAACCGGACGCGGTTTTTCTCCATGTCCGTCAGGGCTTCCTCTAAGTATCTGCGCAGCAGCTTCATGATGCCGGACACCTCATCGGCAGAGCGTCTCCAGTTTTCCGTGGAGAAGGCATACACCGTCAGGTACTCCACGCCCAGACTGCGGCAATAGTTTGCAATCCGGCGGAAAGCCTCCGCACCGGCGGCATGACCCGCAGTTCTGGGAAGCCCCCGCTTTTTCGCCCAGCGCCCGTTTCCGTCCATAATAATGGCAATGTGACGGGGCGGTGCCAGCTTTTGTGCTTCCGGCTTTATTTCTTGTTTTGTCTCAAACAGTGGCAATGTGCGCACCTCTTTCTGAATTTTTCCAAACACTATAAAAAGCTGAAAATAAAAAATCCCAGTGCATTTTTCATTTTCAGCCTTTTTAGTGACACTCCGAAGCTTGTACGGATACGGCAGTTCCCTAACCCGGAAACGCCCACTGCGTGGGCTCAGATAATAGATAATAGTGAAAAAGTAATAGATAAAAGTTTTTATTCCGTTTTATCGGGCGTTTCACCTATTCACTATTCACTATTCACTCTTACCTCGCCAAGACTTCCGGCAGATACACGCTGCTGTAAGGGCGGCACAATGACCGCCCCGACAGCAGCAACGGCAATTAAATTGCCATCAGTTCCTTTTCCTTGGCAGCCAGAGCAGTATCCACATTCTTGATATACTTATCCAGCAAATCCTGCAAATCCTTTTCTGCCTTCTTCTGGTCATCCTCGGTGATTTCGCTGTTCTTCTTCAGCTTCTTCACATAGTCCATGCCGTCCCGGCGGATGTTGCGCAGGGCAACCTTTGCATCCTCGGCGTACTTCTTGACCTGCTTAATCAGATCCTTGCGGCGCTCCTCGGTGAGCTGGGGGAACACCAGGCGGATAACGCGGCCATCATTCTGGGGGTTGATGCCCAGGTCAGAGGTCTGGATGGCCTTCTGGATGTCTTTCAGCAGCTTGCTGTCCCAGGGGGAGATGACCAGGGTACGGGCATCGGGAGAAGAAATGGTTGCCACGCCGTTGAGGGGGGTCTCACTTCCATAATACTCCACACAGATGCGGTCAAGAACCTGGGGATTGGCACGACCGGCACGGACTGCACCGAAATCCTCACCCAGATGCTCCAGGGTCTTATCCATCTTTCTGGTAAATTCCTTGAAATCAACGCTCATTTGTTAATCCTCCTTGACGGTAGTTCCGATTTTTTCACCGCACACCACGCGGACAATGTTCTGGGGGTCTTTCAGGGCGAAGCAAATAAGGGTCATGTGGTTATCCATTGCCAGCGTCATGGCAGTGGTATCCGTGGCCTGCAAATGGCGGGCAAGCACCTCGTCATAGGTCAGGTCATCAAACTTCACGGCGCTGGGGTCCTTGTTGGGGTCCGCAGAGTAGATGCCGTCCACATTCTTTGCCATCAGGATGGCATCGGCTTCGATTTCCACGCCACGCAGCACAGCGCCGGTGTCGGTGGAGAAATAGGGGTTACCGGTACCGGCGGCGAAGATGACCACCTTGCCCTCGTTGAGATAGCGGTCGGCGGTATCCCGGGTAAAGTACTCGGCGAATTTATTCATTTCCACGGCGGTCAGCACCCGGGCATCCACCCCGTGCTTTTCCAGGGCATCTGCCACAGCGATGGAGTTCATCACCGTTGCCAGCATTCCCATGGCATCGCCGTGGGAGCGCTGCATTTTGTCGGCACCGTCCTTCACGCCACGCCAGAAATTGCCGCCGCCAATGACAAGCCCCACCTGAACGCCCATGTCCCGGCACTGCCGGATGGACTCACACACGGAATTGATGACACTGAAATCCAGCCCGCGATGGGCATCGCCTGCCAGAGCCTCGCCGCTTACTTTCAGCAAAATACGCTTATATTTGACTTCTGCCAATTCATTTCACTCCTTTGTTCCAACTGTCTGCACCAGTGCAGATTACATCGACTGTATTTTAGCATAAAACCAGGAATTGAGCAAGTAAAATATTCTTTAACCTGTCCCGGTTTGGCAGAAGCTTTGCAGGCACAGCATTTTCCCCAAATCGGCTGCAACAAAACTATTGCAAACAACGGAGAAATGGGTTATAATGCTCCATTATACAACTGTACCATTCAGGAGAGAGGATGTTTTCATATGGCTGAAATCACCGAAAGCAAAAACTTCATTCATGCCTTTATTGAAGAAGATATCGCCGAGGGCGGTCGGTTTGCCGGCAAAACCGTTCACACCCGTTTTCCGCCGGAGCCAAACGGCTATCTGCACATCGGTCACTGCAAGGCGCTGATTATCGACTTCGGTACTGCCGAGAAGTTCGGCGGTCTGTGCAACCTGCGCATGGACGACACCAACCCCACCAAGGAAGACGTAGAGTACGTCCAGGCCATCCAGGACGACATTCACTGGCTGGGCTTTGACTGGGGCGACCGGTTCTATTTTGGCTCCGACTACTTTGAAAAAGACTATGAGTATGCCGTTGAGCTGATTAAGAAGGGGCTTGCCTATGTTTGTGAGCTGACCCCCGAGCAGTTCAAGGAATACCGGGGCGACCTGACCACCCCCGCCGTCTCCCCCTATCGGGACCGTCCCATTGAGGAGAGCTTGGATCTGTTCGCCCGGATGCGTGCCGGTGAATTTGAAGACAACAAATACACCCTGCGTGCCAAGATTGACCTGGCTTCCGGTAACTTCAATATGCGTGACCCGGTCATCTACCGCATTCGCCATATGCACCATCACCGTCAGGGCGACAAGTGGTGCATCTACCCCATGTACGACTTTGCTCACCCCATCCAGGACGCATTGGAGGGCATCACCCACTCCCTGTGCTCCCTGGAATTTGAAAACCACCGTCCCCTGTACAACTGGGTGGTGGAGAATGTGTCCGTGCCCAACCATCCCCGGCAGATTGAGTTTGCCCGGCTGGGCATCGACCACACCGTGCTTTCTAAGCGCAAGCTCCGCGCACTGATTGAGGGCGGCTATGTATCCGGCTGGGATGACCCCCGGATGCCCACTCTGTGCGGTCTGCGCCGCCGGGGCTACACCCCCGCCTCCATCCGCAATTTCTGCGAGAGCGTGGGCGTTGCCAAGTCTCCCAACACCATTGAATATGCTTTCCTGGAATCCTGCCTGCGGAAAGACCTGGATGCCACCGCACAGCGGGTTATGGCAGTCCTGAAGCCGGTGAAGCTGACCATCACCAACTATCCCGCCGGGCAGAGCGAGACCTTTGAGATTGAGAACAATCCCAATAACCCCGCCGACGGCAAGCGCACCATCACCTTCTCCCGTGACCTATGGATTGAGGCCGACGACTTTATGGCGCAGCCCATTCCCAAGTACAAGCGCCTGTATCCCGACGGACCCGAGTGCCGCCTGAAGGGTGCTTATGTCATCCAGTGCACCGGCTGCGTCACCGACGAAAACGGCAACGTTACCGAAGTGCTGGCTACCTATGACCCCGAGAGCAAGGGCGGCGACCCCGCCGACGGGCGCAAGATTAAGGGCGCTACCATTCACTGGGTGGATGCCAACAACTGCCACGATGCCGAGGTGCGGCAGTACAGCAACCTCTTTAACGACCCCGATCCCGATGCCGCCGGCAAGGACTTTATTGCCTGCCTGAACCCCGATTCTCTGGAAGTGCTCACCGGCTGCAAGGTGGAGGCTTCCCTTGGAAGCGCCAAGGCTCCCACCTCCTATCAGTTCATGCGCCTGGGCTATTTCTGCCCCGACAGCAGAGACTGCACCCCCGAGCACCTGGTATTCAACCGCAGCGTCAGCCTGAAGGACAGCTTCAAGCCCGCAAAGTAATCAAAATCAGAACATCGGGGCGGCAGATTTGCCGCCCCCTTTTGTTGGCGAAGCTGTGTCTAATTCCTGCTTCAAAAGAATTTTACAATTTTGCAAAATGATGCTTGACATTTTTCAGAAAGCGAGTATAATAAGCAACGTTCCGAGTTTAGAGGATTTGTGTAACGGTAGCACACCGGACTCTGACTCCGTTTGCGGGGGTTCGAATCCCTCATCCTCTGCCACGAAAGACCTGATGCATTTGCATCGGGTCTTTTCTTTTTGCCCAGCATACACAAAAGGAGCGCCCCTGTTTTGGGAGCGCTCCTTTTTATTTTATGTGTTGTTCTCTCCCTGGTACTCCACCTGGGGAATGAAGCGGTTGGCAACTTTGCCTTTGCCCTTGTGCTTCACATAGAAAAAGCCGATGAAGGAGAACACCAGCGCCCCCACGAAGTTCACCAGCAAATCCTTCATGGTGTCGATAATGCCCACATCCAGATAGCCGCCCAGATTCAGCGCCTCTTGGGTGCCGTCGGAGTGAACCACAATGGTATCCACAATGTCCCGAATGTGAATCACCGTATTGGAGCGGGTGGGATCCAGCATCACCGAGTCAATGGCATGGATGACTGCATCCTTCTGCATATCCAGCCCCAGCAGTTGATCGGCGCCAAACTCAAAAAATTCCCAAATCACGCCCACCGTCATAGAAAAACAGAAGGAGACAATGGCAAGATACAGCGGCGACAGCTTAAAGGAGAATTTTTCCTCCCGGTTCATCATGTCCACCAGGCAGAAGCCAATGGCGGCGCAGAGGAAGCCGTTGATGGTATGGAGCATGGTATCCCAGTGGGGAACTCTCATGTAGAAGCTGTTGATTTCGCCCAGAACTTCTGCCGCAAAGATAAACAGCAAAATGATGATTTCCAGCGTGCTGGGCAGCACCACCTTGAGTCGGCGGGAAACAATGCTGGGCAGAATCATCAAAAACAGAGACAGGCCGCACAGCGCCATGCTCTGATATTCTTGCCGCAGCAGAGAACGCACCATGACAAAAATAATCATCGCACGCAGCACCACATATACCGTCAGGGTGGTCTTGTTTTTGTAGATTGGGGTTTCCTTTTTGTTCTTGGACTTACGAGCCATAAGCGATTCCTCCTCTTTTTTTCCCATTGTAGCATAGAATGTCCGAATTGAAAAGAAATATATTTTAGAATTTGAAGAATCAGTTTTATACCAATTCAAAATTCCGGCAACATTCACAGACATTTTCAAAAATGACCACACGGAATCGTCTTTCTGCGTCCTTGACGAAAATCTTACCATTATGTTATAATTGGCAGGAAGATATGTTTCTACCCTGCACGCGCATAGGGGTTAAACACATTCGTCCCTATGGGCCTGTTTTTCTTTTTATGGGAAAAACACGCCCGTTTTGCATTTTTTAGGAGGTACACATGAAAAAAGTCGGTATTGTTATGGGCAGCGACAGTGACCTGCCAATTCTGCGCAAGGCCATGGACACCCTGGACGAGCTGGGCATTTCCTACGAGGCACACGTCTATTCCGCCCACCGCACCCCCGAGCAGGCGCGGCAGTTTGCACTCCATGCCCGTGAAAACGGCTTCGGCGCAATCATTGCCGCAGCCGGTATGGCTGCGCACCTGGCTGGTGCCATTGCAGCCAATTCTACCCTCCCTGTCATTGGGATTCCCTGTAAATCTACCACTCTCGACGGCATTGACGCTCTTTTGTCAACAGTCCAGATGCCCTCCGGCATACCTGTCGCCACTGTTGCCATCAACGGAGGCGTGAATGCCGCTTTGCTTGCAGCCCAGATTCTGGCCGTCAGCGATGAAGCGCTGGCCGCCAAGCTGGATGCCAAGCGAGCCGCCGATGCCGCAAAGGTACTGGAAAAGGACGCCGCGCTGCAAGCGGAGCTGTGTAAATAAGGAGGATTTCATATGGGTGGTTTCTTTGGCGCTACATCCCGCCGCAACTGCATCCTGGATGTTTTTTTCGGAACTGACTACCATTCCCACCTGGGAACCCGGCGGGGCGGCATGGCTGCCTGGGACAAGGACGTGGGGATGCAGCGGGAAATTCACAACATTCAGAACTCCCCCTTCCGTACCAAATTTGAGGGCATTCTCGATGAAATGACCGGTACCGCCGCCATCGGCTGCATCTCCGACACCGACCCCCAGCCCATCCTCATTCGCTCCCGGCTGGGCATCTACGCCATCTGCACCATCGGCGTGATTAACAATGCTGAGGCGCTGATTGCCAATCACCTGCATACTACCGGCGGGCACTTCGACAGCATGACCGGCGGGCGGGTCAACTCCAACGAGCTGATTGCCGCCATGATTGATCAGAAGAAGGATTTCGCCCAGGGCATCCGCTACGCCCAGGAGATGATTGAAGGCACCGCCTCCATTCTCATTATGAAGGAGGGCGGAAACCTGATTGCCGCCCGGGACAAAATGGGACGGCTGCCCATTGTCATTGAAAAGAACGAAGACGGCTACGCCGTCACCTTCGAGGATTACGCCGGTGAAAAGCTGGGCTACGAGGTGGTGCGGGAGCTTGGCCCCGGCGAGATCGTGGAAATCTCCCCGGAGGGCATTACGCAGCTGGCAGAACCCCACAAGGAAATGAAGGTCTGCGCCTTCCTGTGGTCCTACTATGGCTACCCCACCGCTTGCTACGAGGGCAAGAACGTGGAGGTAACCCGCTATCGCAACGGCTGCATCATGGCAAAGGCAGACCGGGAGCATGGCGTTGCCCAGGACATTGACTATGTGGCAGGTGTGCCCGACTCCGGCACCCCCCACGCCATTGGCTATGCCAACGAAAGCGGCATTCCCTTTGCCCGCCCCTTTATCAAATACACCCCCACCTGGCCCCGGAGCTTTATGCCCGCCAACCAGAGTGAGCGGAACATGGTTGCCAAAATGAAGCAGATTCCCGTGGACGAGCTGATTCGGGACAAGAAGCTGCTGTTTGTGGACGACAGCGTGGTGCGGGGCACTCAACTGCGGGAAACCGTTGAATTTCTCTATGAGCATGGTGCCAAGGATGTCCACATCCGCAGCGCCTGTCCCCCCATTCTCTATGGCTGCAAATTTTTGAACTTCTCCCGTTCCAATTCGGAAAACGAGCTGATTGCCCGTGCTACTATTTTGGAGCTGGAGGGCGAGGAGGGCTTGCAGCATCTGGACGAATACATGGACGGCAGCACCCAGCGGGGCAAGAATATGCGCCAGGCCATCTGCAAAAAGCTGCACTTTGCATCTCTGGAATATCAGTCCCTGGACGGCATCCTGGAAGCCATCGGTCTGCCCAAGGATTGCGTCTGCACCTATTGCTGGAACGGCAAGGGTTAAGCACCATTCCCCTCAAGAGGACACCATTGCAGCGGCAGCTGCCAGCCGCCCGCAACATTGGATTTCAGCAAGCACCCAGTTGGATGGTACAGCTATCGGCCACCTTCCCTTGGCTTCCCCCGGGGGGAAGCTGCCTGGCTTGACGGCACTTCGGAACCGGCAA
>URPI01000054.1 GCA_900549705.1 uncultured Eubacteriales bacterium | reverse complement strand
TGCTGCCTCAGTAACAGCTTGGTTATAATACAACAGGATGCGCCATTTGTCAATAGGATTTTTTATTTTTAGCATGATACCCCGCGTGTGCGGGGTATTGTACAGAAAAAGCCCACCGTAATTCTATCAAAATTACGGTGGACTTCTGGTGGACTTGAGGAGATTCGAACTCCCGACCCCCACAATGCGAATGTGGTGCGCTCCCAGCTGCGCTACAAGCCCGTTTCATTTACTGGGATATTATAGCGCCGCAGGCGGCCAATGTCAAGAGAAAACTGCTTCCGTTTTGTGAATCAGAATGCAAATTGCATTTCGGCGGTCATCCTTATAAGTGCCTGCCAGGGGAACTCCAAGGAAGGGAGCATCCATTTCCAGGGACTATTTTTGTTAAAAACGTTTCTCTCCACTTGGGGGATTGACGAAAACGGTAAATGCGGATATAATATGCGGTGAAATCATCACGGAATATTTGGGGCTTGAGACATTGTCGTAGTTCCCCATTTTCTCTCGTAGTGGTATAACTTTTAAGGGGGTATATATATATTTATATGTCGTAGTTCCCCATTTTCTCTCGTAGTGGTATAACGTAAATCTGCTTGTTATCGTTGTTAATTACGTCGTAGTTCCCCGTTTTCTCTCGTAGTGGTATAACAAGCGACCGAACTGACCATCGACATATCGAGTCGTAGTTCCCCGTTTTCTCTCGTAGTGGTATAACGAGACATCGTGATAAACGGGGGCTTTCGCCGTCGTAGTTCCCCGTTTTCTCTCGTAGTGGTATAACTAGCAGACGAAGCACTAGCATTACGCACAAGTCGTAGTTCCCCGTTTTCTCTCGTAGTGGTATAACCGGAGCATTGCTAGAAGGATATGCCCAGAGGTCGTAGTTCCCCGTTTTCTCTCGTAGTGGTATAACAGCGATTAGGGACAAAAAACCAGTACGTGTGTCGTAGTTCCCCGTTTTCTCTCGTAGTGGTATAACAACGATATAGATATCAGAGCCAGGCTCGGAGTCGTAGTTCCCCATTTTCTCTCGTAGTGGTATAACTACCACAATCCGAATACATGGATTTTCTAGGTCGTAGTTCCCCATTTTCTCTCGTAGTGGTATAACTGATGAGATTTTGCCCGGTGACACCGTGTGTCGTAGTTCCCCATTTTCTCTCGTAGTGGTATAACAGCCACAGAAATACCACGCAAAAAACGCAACTTTCTACCCCCTTTTTATAAAAAAGTCGGCAGAAAAACGCTTACAGCAGGACAATCTGTTTTAAGATTGCCCTGCTGTTTTTTCTAAAAAAGCATCAGCTGCTCATAATCCTGAGTGGCATCGCTGGAATTTGGTTTTCCGATAAGCAATTCAATGGTTCGGAGCGGGTCGCCTGGTAGGCGACCCCTACAGGTACGGCAATAACCATGGGCAGTTACCATTTTAACGCAGTACACTCCCTCAGCTTCGCTTCGCTCAGCAGCTCCCTCAGAGAGGGAGCCAAGGCGGCTTCGCCGCTCGGGTCGCCTATTGGCTCTCGATGAGAATACTGGAAATGTCTTCAAGGGGTACGGTGAACCGCTGTTCCTGCTGAATCACAAGCTGATTCCTTTGGATGCTGAGCTTTGCCGGGTTTGCAATGAAGATATTCCGATATTCCATTTTTTTACTTCCTCCCCCGAAATTCCAACCGTTTTTCAGGAAGCCTTACCTTGCTGACATTGCCCAGGACATCCACCTGATATTTTTCAATGGATTTAAGTGTTTTCAGTCCCAAGCCATCCTTGCCATAGCGGCGGTCATGGGTTTCGACTTCGATGCTGCAATTAGAAATATTTGCACCGCAAAAATAGAACAAGCCGGATTTGACCTGGATTGTCTTTTCTCCAACCGCTTTTTCTGCCAGTGCAAGGGAAATTCCCTTGCTGTTCTCCACACGAATCAGGTCACTCTTGAACAAGGAAAACAGGAAATGCTCCGGCTTCATCTGCTTCCATTCCTCCGGCAGCTTACCTCTCACAACAGCCCTAGACGGAAGGATTCTCTTCTTGGTATCCGCCACATAGATAGGGACGAAATAATAGCCGTCATCCGGGACACGGAACACATCAATGCGCACCATTCTCTCGTTATCCGCCACGCCCCTGCCGGTGGACACACTCAGAGAGGATTTCCTTTCGATTTTCACCTTGTCCACTCTGGGGCCGGGGGTTCCGTCCTTTTTGAGCTTATAGAACGGTTCTGCAAACGCCTTTGCACCATCCCCGCCGAACTTTTTGAGCCGATCCACCAGGGCTTGATAGAGCCGGGGGTCTGTTTGGGGATTGTAGTAGCCCTCAATTTCCCCATTTTTATCCAGCTTCAAGGAGGTGAGGCCTGTTTTGACCACGGTTCCCGTCTCTGTTCTGCTGCGAATCGTTTCCTCATGCGCTGCCCCGGTCACCGTATGCTTGGGCATATGGGAGACAAAAACAGGGGCGATTTCTTCCTCCGGCTCGTAGGTACTCAGATGGAGCGCCATCACCGCCTCCATGGGGTCAATGGGATCCAGGCGGGCTTCCAGCTCCTCCCGGAATCGATCCCACGGCTGGGGAAATTTCGGCGCAAAGCGCTGCTGAAATTCTTTCCTGGTCAGTACTTCGCCGGTTGCAGGGTCAACGAAGTGGGTTTTCCCCATAAAGAGCCGTTCTTCTTCCTGATAGTAATCGGTCAGGCGCTGTACCATGGAGCGGCTGGTAGCCGCAATCACCACCGCATCCTTGCAATGGTGCAGGTCGCCGTCTCCACGCATCTTTTCGATGCCCCATCTGCCCCGGAGCATTGCCGTCACCGCACCGTTCACTGCCTGAACCGGAGCCTTGGAGTAGGCAGAGTCCGCAAATTCGAGATTGTTGCGCAGAAAGTTATATACCACGCGGGTGATGTGCTGGGTGTCGTTCAAATTCCGCTGGATAAAATCCTTTCCCTGCTCCTCCCCGAAGGAGGTATTGAGCAGCTTTTGCCGCTTCTTGAAATCCCGAACGGATGCCCCCACACGGACGGAAAACTCATGCCACCGCTGTTCGTCCGCCCCGAAATACTCATAGGGCGTGCGATTTCCCTTCTGGCGATTTTCACTGGCAAGCACCAGCACCTTATTGCTATAGCTGTCATCAAAGCAGCGGGAATAGGGGATGATGTGGTCAACATCTGCATACCCCGGCTCATAGAGGCGCTCGATGAGCAGCGGCTTACCGGAATAGGGGCAGATACCATCTTGCTCCTGATACAGCTTGAATTTTACAATATCCAGTCCGGTCACCCGGTTTCCCGGTTTTGTTTCCAGGATTTGCGCCTTCACCTGCTCGTTTTTCCGCCAGCCATCCTCCTGCCGTTTTTTCATTTTATTGCGCTCGTCAAAGGAATGGCTCATTTCGCGGGCAAGCTCAATGCGTACTGCATCCGGTTTCCCGTAGATGCGCACAACCGCATTGACCACCTTGATGGTCTGGGACACCGCCCGGCGGACAACCGGATTGGTTATCTCGTCAATATCATTGAGAGAAAGGCGTTGTTTCTTCTCGCTGGCTTCTTTCGTGCGGTGGTCTTGATATACCTCCCTGCAAGCCTCGTCATAGCGCATCCCCTGCTGCAAAAATGGAATGAGTTTATGCATTGCACAGCACGAAAGCTTTCCGTATTTCGAGAAGGAAAGGGTCAGCAGCGCTTTATAGTACTCCTTCTGGATTCCAGCTGACTGAAGATGCTCAATCCGCGCTGCATCCGCCTTATATGCCGTTAAAATTTCCCCGATTGCGTCCAGCTGGTCTT
This sequence comes from uncultured Eubacteriales bacterium, assembly GCA_900549705.1. Classification (GTDB taxonomy): domain Bacteria; phylum Bacillota; class Clostridia; order Oscillospirales; family Oscillospiraceae; genus Faecousia. Next base: position 8,587 of record URPI01000054.1, on the reverse strand, counting down.
GGGTCAGCGTCTGAATGGCATTCTTGCTCACCTTATCCAGGGCAGTGCGTATCTTGTGGTAGGACTGCATCTGCGCCCATTTTCTCTTTTCGGCTTTTTCTATGGTGTCCTCCCCATAGTAAAGACCCGCAAACCGCACCTCATCCGAAAGCCCCAGCTTTTTGCGCAGCTGCCCATAGGTCAGGTTTGCCGAGCGGAAAGCCATTTCTTCCAGGATGGCACGCTGCTGCTGGGTCAGGGGGTGCGAACCGCTGTTGTCCACCAGGCGCATATGGTTGAGGTCTTGCAGAAGCTTGAAATATTCAGCAGTATAGTCCGCTCTTGCCGCACGCAGCTCCGTTGGTATCAAGGTGCAATTTCCTACGTTGTGAGACATGGCTTTTCGGAACGGGCTTTCGTTGCCGTGGCTGTCGTTGCCGGGGCCTTCGTCAAAGCTGCGCTGGCCGGACAGGATTGCAGTGTAAGCGTCTTCCATTTCCACGGAAGCCCAAGGGGAGCCAAGACGGCGCTGGGCTTCAAAGAGAATGGAAACCTCTGAAAGAATAGCGGCACGGTCAACGGTGAAGCGGTAATCCCCCGCCTTATTGCGGGTGCAGTGGTAGCGGATTCCGTTGATTGTCTCCCAGAATGCCGCATCCCGATACATCATTTCACCGATGGTGCGGTAGCCGCCCCGCTCCATGCGCTGCTGATTTTCCAAAATGGCAGACTTGATAATGCCGTTTTCCTTTTCGTTTTTTGCTTCTTCGGCGGTACTGTTGGATTGGTAGCCCCGGCGCTGAGCAAGGTGAATCAGCACTTTTGAAAACTCCCGTGCATTCAAAAGCCGGTCAAGCCCCTCTGTACGCAGCTGATAGGGCGACACCATGTCGCTTTTGTCATACAAATGGGTCATTTCCTCCTGGGTGAGCACCCCCTGCTGCACCAGCAGATAACGTATCCGCTCCAGGCGGTGACGATGCCGGCGAAGTCTGCGCCGTGCGCTGCGGGCATCCCGGCGGGGCGCAGCAAGGCTCTCACCCGTCTTTTGAACTTCGGCTGAGTCAAAAATCCGAACGCCCAGGTCAATAATCCGGTTTGGCGTTCCATCCTCGTCATTGCCGAGAACCGCCCAGCCGATGGACGCAATACCGATGTCCAATCCCAATGTGTAGTGACAATGCTTCTGTCCCTTCTTCATTGCGTTATCCCCCGTTTTCTCCATAGAACGTAGATACCCCAGTCGCAAAATCACGACTGGGGTAGAGCTCCGAGGTGTTCTACCTTATCGTAGTAAACACCATTTTCTCTCGTAGTGGCATAAGCCACATTTCTTATAGCATTTTGTCAAGTTTTGTCAATTGTTTTTTCACCGAATCCGCGTTGTGTGGAAGACGCATTGATCCTCCCGCAAAAAGCAACAGCCAGTACCGCTTGGCACTGGCTGAACCCTTCCGGGCTGCAAAATCGGGGCTGCCAAAAAAGGCAGCCCCAGCTTTTTATTTACGCTTCGTCGTCAATCACGCCGTAGCCGCCATCATTTCTCTTATACACCACGGCGAAGCATCCGCCGTTGTCCTCATCACGGAATGCGAAGAAATTGTGCTCCAGCAGATTCATCTGCAAGACAGCCTCTTCCCGCGTCATGGCGCGCATATTGAAATGCTTGACGCGAGTGATGGTAAAGTTCTCCTCCGGCTCATCGGGGGCAAAGGACGTTTCCTCCTGGACACTGCGGACGAAAGCATCCTGGCGCAGCCGCCGGGCAAGGCGGGTTTTATTCTTGCGAATTTGGCCTTCGATGGTGGCAACCGCTGCATCAATGGAGGCGAACATATCGGAAGTGCTCTCAGAGGCGCGGAACCAGGTTCCTGCACCGTGGACGGTGAGCTCTGCTTTATTTCTGTTCTTCTCCACAGAGAAAACAATCAAGGCTTCTGCATCATCCTCGAAGTAACGGGAAAGCTTCATCACTTTCTTCTCGGCGTACTGGTGTACCTTCTCAGGAAGCTTGACTTTCTTTTCACTAAACTGAAACTTCATATGCGGCAGCTCCTTTCTATGTACCGGTTCTCCCGGGGTACTTATACTATACCACGATTTTGGCACACCGGCAAGGGGTCAGGCTTCCGTTTCGTCCTCCTCCTCTAAAAGTTCTGCCATAATCATATTATAAAGCTTCTCGGCCTTTTTTTCAAAGAACTTGCCCAGGCGCACTGCCTGGCGCTGGTTGGGGGCCATCAGCTCCAACGTCATCAGATTTCCGGTTTCATCATCCAACGCCATGATAACAGAGCTTTCGCCGGTTTCCCGGGGAATGACCTGCGTTTTGACGTAGCTGCTGCGGCGCAGCTGCCGGTTGAAGCGATCAACGGCGTTCTCCGCCTTGCACCGGACGGTGTAGGCAATGGAGTCCTGGGTCAGCGCCCCGTCTGCCCTGCCCTTTTCGGTAATGGCATAAAGGTCTTTCTCCTTTTCAACCAAATGGCCGGATTTAACCAGCTGCGGAAGCGCAGCATAAATATCAAAATAGCTCACGCAATCATCCTGGAGGCACAATTCATAAATCTGCTGGCCGGTGGCCGGATAATCGACCTTGGACATGACAAACAGAATGAGTACCTTCACATCCAGCATATCGTGAATAAAGCCCAATCGCTGCATATTGATTCCTCCCTTCAGGGCGTTTCCATCTGAGTAGATACACCCAAGAATATTATACAGGAAGAATGAGAAAAATCAAGTCCCCCGTCACAGGCGGCACAAACGGCGCATATGGTGGAGCACAGGAGTGATTCAAGATGGAACAATTGCTACTATACCCCGTTGGCTGCACCCAAGCCTGCCACGAGGCGGCTCGGATTCTTGCGGCACGGGGAATCCCGGTTACCGACCATGTGACCCCGGAGGCAACGCACCTGCTGATGGATGTTCCCAGCTTTTCCAGTCCGGGAATCTTAAAAAGCGGCAAGACACTGCGTTCTCTTCTGGAGCTGCTGCCGCCCCAAATCATTCTGATTGGCGGCAATCTGGACGGCCAGATTCCCGATGAATACCAAAGCCTGGATTTATTGAAGGACGAAGGGTACTTATACGAAAACGCGGCACTGACTGCTGCCTGTGCCCTGCGGGTCACCGCTGAGAAAACCGCATTTTCCCTGCGCGGAACAAATGTCCTGGTAATTGGCTGGGGGCGGATTGGAAAACACCTGGCGCGGCTGTTGCAGGGCTGCGGCGCAGTTGTTTCCGTTCTCTCCCGCAGTGAAGCCCATCTGGCAGAAGCCGCCTCCTTTGGGCTGCATCCGTTACACCGGGAAGACCTGGACGGTGCAATTGGAAACTTCCGCATTCTTTATAACACCGCACCGGGAATGATGATACCGGAGGCGGTTTCCGCCCAATGCAGAAACTGCCTGAAAATCGAACTGGCATCCCTGCCCGGCATTGCAGGGGATGACGTTATTCCGGCGCGGGGACTGCCCGGAATCTATGTGCCGGAAAGCTCCGGCAAGCTGATTGCGGACACCCTTTTGCACCGGCTACAGGAGGAACGGATATGAATATTGGATTTGCAATGTGCGGGTCATTCTGCACCTTTTCAAAAGTTTTCCCGGTGGTGGAGGCGCTGGCAAAGAAGCACACGGTATACCCGATTTTTTCCTTTGTGTCCGCCACCACGGATTCCAGGTTTGGAAAAGCAAGCGAATTTCTGGAACGTGCGGAGGAAATTTGCGGGCAAACGGTCATCAAAACCATCGCCGAGGCAGAGCCTATCGGGCCAAAGAAACTACTGGATATTCTGGTGATTGCTCCCTGCACCGGGAACACCCTGGCAAAGCTCAGCCACAGCATTGCGGACACCCCAGTGACCATGGCGGCAAAAAGCCATTTGCGAAACGGCAGGCCGGTGCTGGTTGCCGTCTCCACCAATGATGGGCTGGCCGGTGCGGCAGAGAATATTGGCCGCCTGATGGCACGTAAGCAATACTTTTTTATTCCCTATGGGCAGGATGACCCGGAGCAGAAACCAACATCCCTGGTTGCCCATTTTGATCTGATTCCCCAGGCGGTGGAGCTTGCCGTCCAGGGGAGGCAAATGCAGCCTGTGCTGCTGTAACAAACCCCTCCCGGCGACTTTGACCGGGAGGGTTCATTCAGATTTCTCACAGGGTGGCATCGAAGCTCATATCCAGTAAAATCTTGAGCTTTTCATCCGGGATCCTGCCATCCAAGGCAGCCGTAATCCAGTGTTCCTTGTTCATGTGGTAACCGGGGAAAAAGCCCGCTTCTTCCAGCAGGGAGCCAATCAAAATCGGGGCGCACTTCAGGTTCACCGCCTGCAAGCATTCCTCGCCGTCCAGCCCCAGCTTCTTGCTGGGTATCTCCATAATAACCGCAAACCACTTTTGGTTGCTGCCGTGGCGAAAGACCTCATAGCTGGGGTACTTTGCCCAAGAGAAATCCGGCGAGGCGCTGTAGCGATTTTGTATATATTCCGATAATTCCACGCGGTTCATTATCTCAGCTCCAAAGATTTTTCCAAAAGGCAGAGCGCCAACCCCGACGCTCTGCCTTTTTTGTTACAGATGTGCATAAAACCGCTGTAGGATTTCTGCCAGAGCCTCCGGCGCCTGGGTATTTACCTCGTGCCCTGCCCCCGGAACTTCCATGAGACTGGCATGGGGAAGCAGGACTGCCAGCTCCCCTGCCGCCCTTCGATTGGCGCTGTCCTTTGCTCCGCAAACCACCAGCGTGGGGCATTGCACCGCCCCCAGAGAATCGGTGAAATCCAGCACCGCCGCTGTCTGACACAGGGAAACAAAGTCCTTTTTCTTGAATCCGGTTTCCTGGAATTGGGATTCCGGCATAAAACGGAACATCAAATTTTGCAGCCACAGCAGCTTTTTGGGCATTTTATACTGCGGGGCAATCAGCACCAGCGCCTCCACCCCCTCTGGATGGTCAATGGCGTAGTTCAGTGCCAGCACCGCGCCCAGGGACAAGCCGCAAAGCGTTACTTTTCCCGCCGTCTGCTGGCACTGACGTGAAAAAGCAGCATAGAGGTTCTGATAGCTTGCCTCCTGCCCCCTCAAAAGCTCCACCAAATCCAGGCACCGGCTTGTTCCGGGGAGGGAGCGCGCTTGAAGCACCGGCTGCCAGCTGCTTGCCGTTTGCCCCAGGCCATGCAGATAAATGTATTCCAATGTACTTTCCCCCATTCAAAACGCAACGGTTTCCTGCGTCAATCGTCACCGGGCGTGTTCGGGATCCAACGTATCCGTACTATGTTCGCAGCGTCATCAAATCAGCTGCTTCAGTTCCTCAGCCAAATCAGTACGCTCCCAGGGACGGCCTTCCACACCGAAGTGACCCTTGGCAGCGGTGTCTGCATAGATGGGACGGCGCAGGTCAAAGCGCTTGATGATTCCGGCAGGGGTCATATCCACGGTCTTGCGCAGCAGTTCCGTCATCTGCTCCTCAGGGATAACACCAGTGCCAAAGGAATCCACACGGACAGAGACAGGCTCTGCCACGCCGATGGCGTAGGCCAGCTGCACCTGCACCTTGGTTGCCAGACCGGCTGCCACCAGGTTTTTGGCCATGTAGCGCGCCAGATAGGCAGCACTGCGGTCAACCTTGGTGGGATCCTTGCCGGAGAATGCACCGCCGCCATGGGAGAAATAGCCGCCGTAGGTATCCACAATGATCTTTCTGCCCGTCAGACCGGTATCGCCATTGGGACCGCCAATAACAAAATTGCCAGTGGGATTGATGTAGATGTGGTTCACATCCTCCATACGGAAGCCGTACTTTGCAAGGACAGGGGCAATCACTTCGTCAGCAATGTACTTGCGCAGCTCCTCCATGGGGAAATCAGCACTGTGCATCACGGACACCACCACCGTATCAACGCCAACCACGTTGCCATCCTCATCAAATTCCACGGAGACCTGAGTCTTGCCATCGGCACGCAGCTTTTTGTTTTCGTGAATGCACTCGGTCAGCCGATTAGACAGGGCACGAGCCAGCGCAATGGGCATAGGCATCAGCTCCGGGGTCTGGGTGCAGGCACCGCCAAACATCATGCCCTGGTCACCGGCACCGCCCACCTGGTCATTGGTGCCCATGGCGATATCGGCAGACTGGGTGTGGATGCGGCACTGAATCTCCACCGTGTCGGCATCGAAGCCGTCACCGGGGTAGACATAACCGATTCTGCGGATGGCTTCCCGGGCAACGCTGGGATAATCCACCTTGGCGCTGGTGGTGATTTCGCCGCAGATGAGGCAGAAGTTGGTAGTGACCATGGTCTCACAGGCGACACGGGAATTGGGATCCTGGGCAAGACAGGCATCCAGGATGGCATCGGAAATGGAGTCCGCCACCTTATCGGGGTGGCCATTGGTTACACATTCAGAGGTGAAAATTCTTTTTTCCATGATAATTCCTTTCTCTATACGCAGAAAAACAAGTAAACAAAAAAACCGCACACCGAAGATTCGATGTGCGCAAATATCGAATCCTCATCTTTCGTTGCCGCCGGATTTAGCACCTTGATTGACAGGTTGCTGGGTTTCATCGGGCCGTTCCCTCCACCGCTCTTGATAAGGCTTGTATGCAATTTTCATGTTTTGAGTTTATTATATACACAAATCATCCTTTGTCAAGTAGGCGCGAAACTTTCCTCCATTGTTCACAAATACGATATGGACTTTTGAGAAAAGTGCTGGTAAAATAGATGGCAACCGAATTTTAGGAGTTGAGTTATTTGAAAAACCTACGCAGAAATTTTGAGCGGTTCTGCCTGCGCAACCGGAACAAAGGCATCCGCAATCTCATGCTCTACATCTGCATCGGCAACGCCGTTGTGTATTTACTGAGTATGTTTGCCCAGAATTATTTTCTTTACTACCTGCTGTGCTTTGACCGGGCTTCCATCCTCAAGGGGCAGATCTGGCGGCTGTTCACCTACCCTCTGACCACCTACAGCGGCATGGGCGGCGGGTTGGATTTGCTGCTGGTAGCCATCAGCCTGTTCTGCTTCTATTCCATTGGTATGGTGATTGAACGCAGCTGGGGCACATTGCGATTTAACCTCTTTTATTTGTCCGGCGTGGTGATGATGGATATTTTCTGTATGCTCATCCCCGGCTGCCGCGCCGATGCCAGCCACTTGAACACCAGCCTGTTTTTGGCTTACGCCACCATGTTCCCCGATGCCACGTTCCTGTTCATGATGATTATTCCCATTAAGGCGTGGTTCTTTGCCATTTTAGAGCTGGTGCTGGTGCTCCTCTCGGTGATTCAGAACCGTTTCCCCTATAACCTGTTCCCCATCATTGCCATTGCCAACTACTTTTTGTTCTTTGGCGCTGACGTGCTGAACATCTTCCCCCTCAGCTTCCGCCTGAAGCTGCAAAAGCTTTTCCGGGCGAAGCCCAAGGCCAAGGGGCCGAAGGTTATCCACTTCCATGTCACCCCAAAAACCCAGCAGGAGAAGGAACAGCAGAACTATAACCATCGCTGCACCGTGTGTGGCCGCACGGATGTAACGAATCCAGAGCTGGAATTCCGCTATTGCAGTAAGTGCAAGGGGTACTACTGCTACTGCCAGGATCACATCAACAATCACGTCCACATTCAGTAACAGGAGGGACAAAAATGCCCAGATACATCATGGCGCTGGATGCCGGGACAACCTCTAACCGGTGCATTCTATTTAACCAGGCGGGGGATATCTGCGCCGTGGCGCAAAAGGAATTTACCCAGATTTTCCCACAGCCTGGCTGGGTGGAGCACGATGCGGATGAAATTTTTGAAACTCAGCTGGCCGTTGCCCGGCAGGCGCTTGCCAGTATTGGCGCCAGCGCCGCAGACATTGCCGCCATTGGCATCACCAACCAGAGGGAAACGACCGTTGTGTGGGATAAATACACCGGTCAGCCTGTGTGCAACGCCATCGTTTGGCAATGCCGCCGGACAACGGACATTTGCAGCCATCTGCGGGCAGAGGGACTGACGGAAGCCATCCGAGAGAAAACCGGGCTGGTGATTGACCCCTATTTTTCCGCCACCAAAATCCATTGGATTCTGAAAAACGTCCCCGGTGCCATGGCTGCCGCCCAGCGGGGGGAACTGCTGTTCGGAACCGTAGAAACCTGGCTCATCTGGAAGCTGACCGGCGGACGGGTTCATGTCACGGACTACTCCAACGCTTCCCGCACCATGCTGTTCAACATCAACACCCTGCAATGGGATGATGATATTCTTGGCCGGCTGGAAATCCCCCGCTCCATGCTGCCCACACCCATGCCCTCCAGCTGCTGCTATGGGCTGACGGAACCCCAGTTTTTCGGGGCTCCCATCCCCATCTCCGGCGCAGCGGGCGATCAGCAGGCGGCATTGTTCGGGCAGGCCTGTTTTCTGCCCGGCGACTCCAAATGTACCTATGGAACCGGTGCATTCCTGCTGATGAACACCGGAAAGAAGCCCATTCGCTCCCAAAACGGGCTGGTTACCACCATTGCCTGGGGGCTGGATGGAAGCGTCAACTATGCACTGGAAGGCTCTATTTTCGTAGCAGGTGCCGCCATCCAGTGGCTGCGGG